>CAMJOB010000011.1 GCA_946407495.1 uncultured Bacillota bacterium
CTAATTTACCAAGAAGTGGCATCATATCAGGAGTAGCAATCATAGTATCGAATTCGAACCAATTTTCTTTTTCGATCTTTTCAAGCATATCTACATCACCAACATAGTCAGCTCCTGCTTCTTTAGCTTGAGCAGCTTTATCTCCTTTAGCAATTACTAATACTCTCTTAGTTTTACCAGTTCCTTTTGGAAGAACGATAGCACCTCTTAATTGTTGATCAGCTTTCTTAGTATCAAGATTTAATCTCATTGAGATTTCAACTGAACCATCAAATTTACTGATAGAAGTTTCTTTAACTAACTTAACAGCTTCTTCTTTAGTATAAGCTTTTCCTCTTTCTACTTTTGAAGCTGCTTCTACATATTTCTTACTTCTCTTTTTCATTTAAATTTTCCTCCTTATGTGGTTTAAGCGGATTTATTCCTCCCACTAGATTTAAAATCTATAGGATAATTAATTATTTATTAAAATATTACTCTTGACCTTCAATAGCAATTCCCATATTCTTTGCAGTTCCAGCTACGATTTTCTTTGCTTCGTCAACTGTATATGCATTTAAATCTGGAAGTTTGATTTCAGCTATTTCAGTTAATTGTGCATCTGTAATAGTTGCAACAATTTCCTTTGATCCTTTTGTAGAACCTTTTTGGATTTTTGCATACTTCTTTAATAAAAATGCTGTAGGTGGAGTTTTAATTACGAAATCAAAACTTCTATCTTCATAAATAGAAATTTCAACTGGTAAGATATCTCCCATCTTTTCTCTAGTTGCATCATTGTATTTAGTACAAAAATCTTGAAGATTGATTCCTGCTGGTCCTAAAACAGTTCCAACTGGTGGAGCTGGTGTAGCTTTTCCTGCAGGGATTTGTAATTTAATTTTCTTTACTGCTTCCTTTGCCACGAAAAACACCTCCTATATTTAAGTTTTCGCGAGTGGTACAAATAGCTCGATTACCGCTTTTAAATCAGAACGTTGCTTCCCACTAAATCTATGTAAATAAAACATAGCACAAATAAAATATCACATATATCTATAAAAATCAAGTAATTATTGAGCATTTTCGATTTGACTTAATTCAACTTCTACTGAAGTTTCTTGTCCGAATAAATCAACCATTAATACAACTTTTTGATTTGGTAAATCAACTGAGTCAACTTTACCAAACATTCCATTAAATGGACCAGCGATAATTTTAACTTTAGCACCTTCAGTTAATTCAGTATCAACATCAATTCTGCTAATTCCCATACCACCTAAGATCTTATCAACTTCAGCTGGTTGTAATGGTGTAGGTTTAGCACCTTTACCACTTGATCCAATGAATCCAGTAACACCAGGAGTATTACGTACAACATACCAAGCTTCATCAGTCATAACCATTTCAACTAAGATATATCCAGGGAACATCTTTTTAACACGTTCCTTAGTTACTCCGTCCTTTACTTCAACTACTTTTTCTTCTGGTATAACTACACGGAAGATATAGTCTTGCATATCCATTGATTCGCTTCTCATTTCAAGCTTTTCTTTAACTTTGTTTTCATGTCCTGAATAAGTATTAACTACATACCATTGTTTTTCCATAATCTATTACTCCCCTCTTATACTAATGATTGAATTAAAGCAAATAGTAAGTTAATTACATAAAAGAATACTGAAAAGAAAATGATAAACACTATAGTTGCAATTGAATAACGAATCATATCTTTCTTTGGAGTCCAGTGAACTTTTTCAAATTCAGTACGAATTCCGTGTAAATAAATACGGAAACGAACCCAAAGATTCTTCTTTTCTTCCTTATTTTTCTTCTTATCTTTAGCTTTAACCTCTTTAGCCTTTCCTTTTGTTTTTAGTTCTTTTTCCTTTGCCATAATACCCACCTAATTTCAATATTTTTTTCAAAATAAAAAACACTTCTGAGTGCTTACACCTATAAAATAGCATAAACACCTAGAAATGTCAACATTTAAGCCCCAATAATCATTTTATATAAAACATATCCTAGAATTGCAATTGTCATTAATAATGGATAAATTGCAAATCTTAAGAATGCAGCTTCACGATTAATTTGACGATAGATCTTACTATTAATCTTTTCATTTGAAAACATAGAGTTTAATTCTTCAGGATTAGATTTGAAAGGAACTTCTTTAGAACTACCAAATTCGTTCTTCATTTCTTCTTCCATTTTTTCTCTTTCACGTCTTAAACGCTCTTTTTCAAAATCAGTAAAATAAACGAATGCTCCACGTTCAATAACACCACGATAATAAGGAGCATCACTTTCAGGTAATGCAGTTGCTAATTCATCAAAATGTTCTTTCGCAACTTCTGGATTAAGATAAGGTAAACAACTAGAATATAAACCGACTTGTAAGATAGAAGAAAATAATACATCCTCTCTTTTTAATTTATCTTGTTCTATCATATCTTCTTTGGTACGATTTGGCATTTGTAATATAGTATCAAACTTAATTTGATGATTAGAACCGTTTAATATATCAATTTTATCTGGATGAAAAGACTTAACACAATATCCACGTTCATGAATATATCTCATCGCAGAATCTAAATATAAAAATGTCTCTCTTACTTCTTCATCTGTATGACCTTCTTGAAGCCAATCAGATAAAGTAACAGAAGAATAATTCTTACGTTCGTTCATATTCCTCACCTATCTTACCCTAATTGTAAATCATATAAATAAAAAAAACAATTTAAATAGACACATTTAAACTGTTATTTAACATTTTTCTTACACTTCTAATACGTCCATCTACAGTAGACATAGGTAAGTCTAATAATTCAGAAATTTCTCTATAAGTAAAATGATTATAACGTAATTCAAATACAATACTATATTTAAAATCTAATTTATTCTTAACTTCAAAGAAGTTTTCATTCTCAATTAATATATCTTCAACACTTTGATAATTATCAGAACTATCTCTAATTATTCTATAATTAACAACAACACTAGAGTTCAAAGGATAATTACGCATATTATTAAAAGTTCTACAATAATTAATAATATGTCTTTCTATACATACATATGCAAAGGTAATAAACAAAGACTTTTCACCATTATATGTCCTAGACGCATATAAAAGACCCAATTTACCCTCTTGCACTAAATCATCTTCATCTATACCCGTATACTTATATTTATTTAAATAAGGCTTTATAACGCTATATATAAGGCCCCTATACTTTTCAAATAAAGCATCTAAAGCATCATCATTATTATTTTCTTGAACATAAGAACATAATTCATAATCATTTATATTTTTATAATCCAAAATATCCTACTTTCTATCACGGATAATTTCATAAATCATAATACCTGCAGCTACACTAGCGTTTAAACTATTAGTAGTACCATACATAGGTATCTTTACAACATAATCACAAGACTTTTCTACTAGTTGACTCATTCCAGCACCTTCATTACCAATTACTAAAGCAATCTTTCCAGAATAATCAACACTGCGATAATCTACACTCTTATCGCTTAAAGCAGTTCCTACTACCCAGAAACCATTATCCTTAAGATCTTTAATAGTATTAGCAATATTAGTAACAGAAACTAATCTAACTTGATCTAAAGTTCCTACACTAGTTTTCATAACAGTAGAATTAACTTGTACTTGTCTATCTTTAGGAAGAATTATTCCATCTACTCCAGCAGCTTCACAAGTACGAATAATAGCTCCTAAATTATGAGGATCTTCTAAATGATCTAATATAACAACAAAGTTAGAATCTTCTAAAATCTCAGATAGTTGTAAATACTTATAATCCGGGATGTTTAGAATTATACCTTGATGGTTACCATTAGACAAATGATCCATTTTGTATTTTGGAGCATATTCTACAGGAAAATTACTCTTTTCAATAAGAGAATTTATCTCTTTATCATCAAAACCCTCTTGTAAAATTATTTTTTGTACTTTTTTATCTTTATTTAATATTTCTTTAGCTACATTTCTACCATATACTAACATAATACTTCACCAACTATATAATCCATAATTTCTTTAATACGATCATTTTGACCCTCTAAATCTAAATATCCAATAAGTCCCTCTAATCCAGTTGCACATTTATAAGTAACAACATCACAACTCTTAGGATGAGAGTGACCTTTATTATTTCTAATTCTTGTATAAATACCTATCTCTTCTTCTGTCAAAAAAGAAGAAGCAATCATCTTCTTTACTGCCTCTGCTTGTGCAACAGCACTAACATAATGAACTGCTTCTCTTTGTAAATCATTCACATTAGCGATTCCCTTAGAAACCAAATAATGACGAATATAATTTTCATAGACAGTATCTCCAATATAGGCAAGAACCAAACTATTGATTTCTCTTGTTTGCATACCTTTCACCTACTTATTAATTTGATACTTTGTTCCTTCTCTTGTATCTAATAATACAATACCTTTACTTGCTAACTCATCACGAATAGAATCTGCTAAAGCAAAATCCTTATTCTTCTTAGCTTCTTTTCTTTCTTCAATCTTCTTTTCGATATATTCAACTAATTCAGAATCTACTTCATCAGTCTTTAATAAATCTAAAGAGAATACTTCATCGAATTTCTTAACTAAAGAAATCTTTGTACTTCCATTAACTTTATCATCTTTTAAAAGGTCATAAAGTATAGTTAGTGCGTTAGAAGTATTTAAATCGTCACTTAACGCATCTTTAAATTTATTAAAATAATCATTATAAGCATCTTCTTGAACTTCTCCGTCTTCAGTTAAGTTATTAACACGATTACGTAATTTCTTTAATGTAGCTTCTGCTTGATCTAAAGCTTCATAAGAGAAAATTAATTGTTTACGATAATGTGATCCTAAACACATAAAACGGAAAGCAATTGGATCATAACCATTTTCTTTTAATACTGAAACAGTAAGAATAGCACCTTTAGATTTACTCATCTTACCAGATTCATCTAATAAATGTTCATTATGGAACCAATAATGACACCATGGGTGACCTAAATAAGCTTCACTTTGAGCAATCTCATTAGTATGATGTGGGAAAATATTATCTACTCCACCACCATGGATATCTAAACGTTCTCCAAGATATTTAATAGAGATACCAGTACATTCAATATGCCATCCTGGATAACCTCTACCCCATGGAGAATCCCATTGTAATTCATGATTTTCAAACTTACTAGTTGTAAACCATAAAGCAAAATCTGCTTGATTACGTTTATTGTCATCTTCTTCAACACTTTCGCGAGCACCAACAACCATTTGATCTTCTTGATGGTTAGTTAAAACATAATAATCATCTAATTTACTAATATCAAAATAAACGTTTCCACCAGATACATAAGCATAACCCTTATCTAGTAAAACAGTAATAATCTTAATATAATCTTCAATATTTGCTGTTGCAGGAGAAACTACTTCTGGCATCTTACAGTTAACCAAAGCAAAATCATGGAAAAATGCTTTTGTATAGAAATCAGCTATTTCCATTGCAGACTTATGCTCTCTTTTTCTAGCAACTTCCATCTTATCTTCACCAGAATCAGAATCACTTGTAAGATGTCCTACATCAGTAATATTCATAGCACGATAAACATCATATCCTAGTAAACGTAATGTTTTATCTAAAACATCATGTCCAATATAATTACGGATATTACCTATATGAGCATAATGATACACAGTAGGACCACAGGTATAAAGTTTAACTTTTCCTTCTTCTAAAGGAACAAATTCTTCAATACTTCTTGTTAATGTATTATATATTCTCATAAAATCACCTGCCTAAAGTATATCATAATATTAAAAAAAGTAAATAATACAAACAAAAAAAAGAGTTCCGAAGAACTCTTATTATTAGATTAATACTAATGCAGTAAATATTACTAGGAATACAACTAATAATTCTAATAAGAATTTCCATGTATTCTTTAACCAATCTACATAAGAAACCTTTAAGTATGCTAATGTTCCCATAAGTACTAAACTTGTTGGTGCAACTAACATTGTAAATCCTTGCATAGATTGAGCAATAATAGCAATCATATCATAAGCTTCTGCATTCTTAGTAATTCCAGAAATATATGGAACAACTAATTGGAATGCATAATATGGATCATAATTGAATAATGCTGATAAAGCAGTTGTAACTGCAGTAGTGAATACGTTAAAGTCACCAGTAATATCTAAGAAGAACTTATAAACTGTAGTTTGATAAGAATTAGATACGTTTAATACTAAAGCAACATAAACTAATACACTGATAATTGCAGGAACTAACGCTCTCTTCATTCCTTCAATAGCTCCATCGATAACATCATCGATTTTAACTCTATAGATAACTACTAATAGAACTGAGAAAAGTCCTAAAGTAAAGATCAAATCAGAGATTGTCCATGAACCAAATGGTGGGAATTGATTATTTGTACCAGCTAATTTAGAGAATAATTCAAATCCAAATACCTTGAATCCATAAACAGCCTTCATTGCATCTTCCATGAATGATAATCCAAATACTGAATTCCATGGAATGAAAGCAACGATTAATATAACAAATAGTAAAGAGAATGCAGCAATTAATGCCCATGTACTATGTTTCTTATCTTCTTCAGCAGGAATTAAATAACTATCTGTTTCTTCACTACCTTTGATTACGATAACATCGTCTGCAGCAGCTGCAGCTTTATTATTATTCTTACTTGATTTCTTTGTACTACCCTTCTTAGTAGTTTTCTTTGTAGATTCTTTCTTAGAATCTTTAGCAGCAGTTTTCTTAGAAGTAGCTTTCTTAGCAGGTTTCTTTTCTTCAACCTTAACTTCAGCTTTTTCAACTTTTTCTTCTTTCACTTCTACTTCTTTAACTTCTTCCTTCTCTACTTTTTCTACTTTTGCAGTAACTTTATTGTTCTTTTTGATATACATAATTGTATTAACAACTAGAACAGCAAGTCCAACTACAAGAATAGCAACTCTAACAGGAATATTGCTAGTGATTGATAATCCATTATCTTCACTACCTAAAATTTGGTAAAGAATATTTACATTTTCAGTAGCATATGTAGCACCAGCTACACCAATCATAGTAGAACCAACTAATGTTAAAGCAGCTACGATTTTATCATATCCCATTAATAGGATAACAGATGCGATGAATGGGAAGAATAAAACTAACCCTAATTGAACACCACAAACTGAAGTAGCAACTGCAAGAACTATCATAGTTAATCCAATAACTAATTCTCCTTTTGATTTTAATTTATTAGCAGTTGAATCTAATAAATTACGATAAGCAGGAATCTTGTATAGAATACCATAGAATGCACCAACAGCTAAAATAAATAAAGTTGCTGGATAGAAATTTGAAATTGCAATAAATGGATAAACTAATAAATCATAGAACCCTACTTGAACGCGTCCTATTTCCGTATATTCACCCGAATATGATGCTGCCGGTAATATCCAAGTTAGTAATACGAACACTGCCAAAGTGATTAGAACGACTTTGATTGCATTGTGTTTTTTCATAAATGACCTCCCACTATCATTATATCTATTAAACCCTTACTTATCAATACTTTCACAAAAAAAACACAAAAAAAGAGGCTCTATTCAGAGTCTCTATTATCTTCATTTAAAGGTCTCATTAATGGGAATAAAATTACATCTTTAATATTATCTGAGTTAGTTAATAATTGAACTACTCTATCAATTCCCATTCCCCATCCACTAATAGGTGGCATACCAACTTCCATAGCAGAAATATAATCGCTATCCATTGGCATTGCTTCTTCATCACCATTTGCTTTTAATTTAGCTTGTTCCTCAAGTCTTCTTTCTTGTTCTTGTGGATCAACTAACTCTGAATATGCATTAATGATTTCAGCACCATTGATTACTAATTGGAAACGATCAGTAATTTCAGGATTATCATCATTAGCACGAGCAAGTGGACTTAATTCAATTGGATGCTCAGTTAAGAAAATTGGATTAACTACATGAACACGAGCAACCTTCTTATATAATTGGTCAACTAAGTTACCAAATCCTAAATCTTCAAGTGGAGTATCACTATCGATTTCAATCTTATCTTCTTTAATCTTAGCAAGTAATTTTTCCTTAGTATTATAAACATTTAAATCAATGTCACAATAACGAAGTAATAAATCACGGAAACTTACAGCTTCCCAATCACCACTTAAATCAACTTCCTTATCACCAACTGTGATTTGAAGTGTACCAAATAACTTCATAATAATAGTTTGAAGCATTTCTTGTAAGAACTTCATATTATCCTTGTAGTTATAGTAAGCACAATATCCTTCCATCATAGTAAAGTCTTGTAAGTGAGTAGCATCCATTCCTTCATTACGGAAACATCTAGCTATTTCAAACACCTTAGTGAATCCACCAACAATTGCTCTCTTTAAATAAGTTTCAGGAGCAATTCTTAAATATAAATCAATATCTAAAGCATTGTGGTGAGTAATAAATGGCTTAGCTAAAGCACCACTTGCTTTATTATTTAAAATTGGAGTTTCAATTTCAACATATCCATGCTCATCTAAGTAATTACGAATTTCACGAATAAATCTACTACGGAATAAGAATTTCTTCTTACTATCATCATTCATAATTAAATCTAAATATCTCTCACGATAAATAGTTTCTATATCTTCAACACCATGGAATTTTTCAGGTAATGGTTTTAAAGCTTTACCTAAGAAAGTAATTTCATCTGCACGAATAGTCTTTTCACCAGTATGAGTAGTAAATACTTCTCCAACAACACCAATGAAATCTCCCAAATCGTAATTAGCTTTAAAGTCTTGATAAGCTTCTTCACCAATCATATCAACTTTAACAGAAACTTGAATTTTTCCTTTGATATCACCGATTGTTAAAAAACTCATCTTACCCATTTTACGCATTAGAATAATTCTACCTGCTACACGAACACCAGTGACACCATCTTCTAATTTAGCAGCATCACACAATTCATAATTAACTTCATATTTTTCAGGATAAGGATTTTTTATATTATTTAACTTTTCCCTTCTTACAACTTCTTGTTCACTTAATTCTCTCATATATATCCTCCTAACAATTTATAACAGTCGTATTTGTAATACGATCATGAACCCCTCTTTTATCTTTTGAATACATAACCATAATTACAGTAATAAATACAAATAATGCTTGTATCATTTCAAATGAACCTACTACATAAAAATAATTCATAGGTATAGTTAAGAATGTAATACAAACTAAAGTAATTAGATGTAAAAAAATAGAATCGATTAAGAAAGAACGAGCAATTAATGTATTCATCGTTAACTCTCCATCATTGGAAACCACTTTTATCTTCATAGTTTTTTTACCTAATGTTTGTCCATCATTATATAATTGATAAACAACAAAATATAATATTTCTAAAACTACAGTAAAAAATATTGTTATACCTTGATTACGACTTACATCATAATATAGTGATGAATATTCTTTTATATATGTATTAATAGATATTTCTTTATTAACATACTTTTCAGTAATTTCAGACATTTGATGATTTAATTTTTCTTCATTACTAGTATCAACAAATGGTATAGAAAGAAGACCAGCACATAAACTGATTAAAACAAAATCAATTATATAAGCAATGAATCTTTTTAAAAATACAGCATTCTTTTTATCTTCCATTAAACTCCTCCTCAAATTCATTTAATAGATTTTGTATTTCCTCTACATTCTTGCATTGAAATACTCTATTTTTTAATATACTAGCACCGTTAACCCCTTTAAAATACCAACTAATATGATTTCTTATTTCTAAACAAGCTATTTTATCAGATTTTAATTCTTTTAAATATTCTAAATGTTTTCGACACATTGCTATTTTATCTTGTAATGATACTTCTTCTATTTCTTTACCATCAAGATATTTAATAGTATTTTTTATTAGCCATGGATTACCTAAAACACCACGAGCTATCATTACAGCAGTACAACCAGTTTCATCAAGCATACGTTTAGCATCTTCAGGAGTTCTTACATCTCCATTACCTATAACTGGAATATTAACTGCTTCTACAACATCTTTTATAATACTCCAATCTGCTTTTCCAGTATAACCTTGACTTCTAGTTCTAGGATGTACACAAATAGCACTTGCCCCTGCTTTTTCAATAATCTTAGCTACTTCTACAGCATTAATATGATCAAAGTCCCAACCACTACGTATTTTAACAGTAACAGGTATTGGAACAGCCTCAACAACTGCTTTAGCAATATCATATATTTTATCAGGAGATTTAAGTAATGCAGATCCTGCTTGAGCACGAACTGCTACTTTAGGAACAGGACATCCCATATTAATATCTATAATATCAGGATGCATATTTTCATATATAAACTTAGCGGCCTTAATAAAAGACTCTTTATCACTTCCAAAAATTTGTTGTGTTAAGGGTCTTTCACTTTCTGTCATATAAAGCATATCAATTGTTTTTTGATTGTTATAACTAATTGCTTTATCACTCACCATTTCCGCATAGATAAGTCCACAGCCCATCTCCTTACAAATTCTACGATAAGCAGAATTTGAAATACCAGCCATAGGTGCTAAAACTACTTGATTAGCAATTTCAACATTTCCTATCTTCCACTTCATGATTCACCAAAGAATTATTTTTGTTTCTTTAAAAGATCTCTAATTTCTTCTAATAAAACAGTCTCATCACTCTTCTTTGGAGCTTCCTTCTTTTCTTCTTCTTTCTTCTTACCCACAGATACAATCTTGTTGCAAACTTTTAAAATCATGAATAAGACAAAAGCCATAATAATGAAGTTAATTACAGAAGTAATAAAATCACCATATAAAATTCTTTGTCCACCATAGATTTTTATAGATCCACCAATTTCAGCACCACCGATACCATTGATTAATGGATTAATAAAATCTGTAGTTAATGCTGTAACGATATTTGAGAATGCACCACCAATGATAACACCGACAGCCATATCCATTACATTACCACGTAGAACAAATTCTTTAAATTCACTAACGAATCCACCAGATTTTTCTTTTAATTTTTTTAATTCTTCTTTATCAACTATTTTTTTAGCCATATACATCTCTCCTTCACTGCTTTTATTATAATATTTTTTTGAGATTTTGCAATAAAAAAGAACTAAACTAGTCGTTTAATTCTTTTAATAATTCACTCTTAGTTAATTTAGAGTAATTTTTAATACCTTTTTCTTTAGCTATACTACGTAATTTAGTAATAGACATTGATTCATAATTATCATCATTGTCTTCTTCACTTGGCATATGACCATTTTCTACTAAGTAATCAATTTGTTCCTTAGTTAATGTTTCATATTCAAGTAATGTTTCAGCAATAAGTTTTAATAAATCTTTATTCTTAGTAATAATTTCTTTTGCTTTCTTATGACATTCATTAATAATCTTTCTCATTTCCATATCAATTTCATTAGCAACTGCATCTGAGAAATGTTGAGTCTTATTATAATCTCTTCCTAAGAATACACTTCCAGCTTGTTGTTCAAATTGAAGTGGTCCTAAATCACTCATACCATATTCAGTAACCATAGATCTAACAATCTTAGTAGCTTTTTCAAAATCGTTATGAGCTCCAGTAGTAATTTCACCAAAAGTAATTTCTTCTGCTGTTCTACCACCTAATAAACCAGTAACTTCTTCAAGTAAATCTGATTTAGTAGAACACATTTTTTCTTCTGTAGGCACCATCATATTATATCCACCTGCAGAACCACGAGGAATGATAGTAACTTTTTGAACATCACTAGCATTCTTTAATTTTAATCCGATAACTGCATGACCAGCTTCATGGTATGCAACTAACTTACGATCATTTTCACTATATTTATGAGAAGTCTTAGCAGGTCCCATAAGAACTCTATCTGTAGCTTCATCAATTTCACTCATAGTAATAACATCTTTATTTCTACGTACAGCAAGTAACGCAGCTTCATTTAATAAGTTTTCAAGATCAGCACCACTAAATCCTGGAGTACGTTTTGCAAGGTTAGCTAATGTAATACCATCAGCAAGTTTCTTATTACGAGCGTGAACTCCTAAGATTTCTTCTCTACCTTTAACATCAGGTAAGTTAACAGTAACTTGTCTATCAAATCTTCCTGGACGAAGTAATGCAGGATCTAATACGTCAGGTCTGTTTGTTGCAGCGATAATGATAATACCTTCATTAGCACCAAAACCATCCATCTCAGTAAGTAATTGGTTTAATGTTTGTTCACGTTCATCATGACCTCCACCTAAACCAGTACCTCTTTGACGACCAACTGCATCAATTTCATCTATAAATATTAAACATGGAGCATTTCTCTTTGCTTGTTGGAACATATCACGAACACGAGAAGCACCAACACCAACGAATAATTCAACGAAATCAGAACCACTGATGAAATAGAATGGAACATCAGCTTCACCAGCAACTGCTTTAGCAAGTAAAGTTTTACCAGTTCCTGGAGGACCAAATAGTAAAACACCTTTTGGAATTCTAGCACCAAGTTTTTGGAACTTCTTTGGATTCTTTAAGAAATCAATTAATTCTTTTAATTCTTCTTTTTCTTCTTTTAATCCAGCAACATCACTGAATGTTGCTTTATTAGTATCTTCATTAAGTTTAGCTCTACTCTTACCAAAGTCTAATGAACTCTTATTTCCAGCCATTTGTCTACTAAAGAACCAGAAACCTAAACCTAATACTAAGAAGATAGGTCCAACTTCCATTAGAATGATTAAGAATGATGATGATTCAGGATTTGGTTTAACCTCAATCTTAAAACTATTTTCATCACTAGCTTGAACAATCTTCTTCATTACTTCTTCACTTAAAGGTAATCTAGCAGAGAATGTTTCTTTTTCATCATATCCCTTTAATTTACCTTTAACTTCATAAGTATAAGCACCTGTCTTACTAGTTATTTCTAATTCTGTAATTTTATTATTACTTAACTCATTAACAAATTCATCATAAGTTAAATAATTTACTTTCCTATCCATTACATTGATAAAGAAAAATATACCAATGATAATTAATCCAATGAATAAGTATGGTAATAAACCCTTTTTTACTACTTTTTTATCTATATTGTTATTCACTTTTTTTCCTCCCTAACTATATTTCAATATTATATCATAATTTTCATTCTTATTTTTGTCAAATACAGATTTCTTAATTCCAGGAATCCATACTACATTACCTTTTGAGTCAACTACTATTGGCCAAATATCTCTATCTTTAATAGGCATCTTTCTATCTATAAAGATATCTTTAATCTTCTTAGTACCATCTAGACCTTTAACCTTAATCTTATCTCCAAGTCTTCTAGTTCTAACAATTAATGGTAATGTTATATCACTACTATTTAATCTACATATATTATTGCTATTATCATCAACTTCCCCAATAGCTTCAATAGTATGCTCATTAGGTAAGGAGACATATTGATCAAACTCAATCTCGTAGCCACATACCAAATCACTTACTCTACGAAATTCCAAAATATTATATATCTTACTAGCAATAACATCATTAGGTAAATTAACAAATACATTAGCTTTCTTACTATGAATAGTTTTTAAGATTAAATCTATATGTTTATCATTAAGTAGAATTAAATCATCATTATAGAAATCATTAAGAATAGAATAAAGAATTTCTTTTTGCATAAAGATGTCTTCTTCTATAAATTCATTAATAAGAATCTTATCATCTTTAATTACTCTTTTTAATACTTTATTCTTTTCCTTTTCTATATAGTGGTTTACTTCATCTAAAGTATTACTAAATTTTAAAAATTTTGTATGAACATTCTCATCCTCTTCTTTTAAGAAAGGTAATACGTACTTACGATATCTATTTCTAGTATACTTATCTTTCTCGTTAGAAGCATCAACATAATATTTAATATTATTAATCATGTCATAATTTTTAAGTTCTTCTTTAGTAAAGTGAATAAGTGGTCTTACTATCTTATAATCACCCATATCTACTACTTCTTTAAATCCGCTATAACCTTTTAAGTTAGATCCACGAACTATTCTCATAAGAACTGTTTCAATTAAGTCATCTCCATGATGAGCCGTCATTAAATAGTTTGCACCATATTTATAAACTAATGATTCAAAAAAATGATAACGAATGTTATGAGCTTCGTTGTGGAAATTATCATCACCATAATTTTCAATAACCATTGTTTCAAAAACCAAATCATTTTCTTCACAATAAGCTTTCATATATTCAGCTTCTTCATAACTTTCTTGACGAACATTATGATTAATATGCGCAATAATTAATGAAAGATGATATTTTTCACGAACTCGAAGTAACATATCAACTAAAGCCATAGAGTCTGGTCCAGTAGAACAACCAACCACAATGGTATCATTCTCATGAAACTCAAAATAATCTTCGATATTTATCATAATACCTCCCCATTTATTCAAATCACATTAAGTATATCATATAAAAAAGAAAAAAAAGATGAATTTTTATTCATCTTCTGGAATTTTTATAATAAATTCACCATCTTTAGAATAAAGATACTTTTCTCTAGCATATCTAGCAATATATTCTGAATCTTGTAACTTCTTCGCATCTAGTTCAAGTTCCTTTTCTTTTGCCTTCAATTCAAGTAATTCTTTTTCTAATTCTTTCTTTTCTTGATATTTTTCATATATTGTAACCCAATATTTACCGATAGTTAAAGTCATCAATGTCAAAACCGCAATAGACGTTAGTCCAAATAACAAGAAACGTCTTTTCTTTTTCTTTTTTGCTTGTTGTTTTAAAGACATGAACTTCACCTACCTTTTCACCTTATATTATAAATGATGTACGTAAATATAATCAATAAATCATTGTAAAATTATGTCCTCTTTACACAAATATAACAACAATATACACCTAAACAAAAGAAGATAAAGAACGAATAATGTAGAAGAAGATAATCTAAGTAGTAAAAAAGAATTCCATATGAATAAAAAAATATTAAATTATAAACTATATCAAAGATATAATGATATTTCTTAAAGAAAAATATTTCATGATAATAACTAAAACATAATAGATATAAAAATCCATATAAAAAAGAAAGAAGAATTCCGTAGATTTGTATAGTTAAATTCATTATTTAAATAACCTACTAAATATACTATCTTCTTTCTCTTTTTTAGTCTCTTCAATATATTGGATACTATTAACTAAACCTTTAATTGAAACATTTCCTTGTAGTGTATCTAACTTAAGTAATTCTAATCCTTCTCCTTTAACAACCATATAACCCATGATAGTCTCAATAATAAATTCTTTATTATCAAAATGATCTATCTTTTTAACCCCTGATATAGATAAATTCTTACGTTCTAGTAAATTAATACTATGATTATAACTACTTAATGTATTATCTTTATGATCCATATATTCCTCCTACAAAATAATATGTTTATAGTAGAAAGAATATGCATAAAAAAAGACGACTAAGCGTCTTCCTCTTCCTCATCTGCTTCAGGAGCATTTTTATAAGCCTCTAAAATAGCTTCTTCAAACATTGAACGAACTTCTGGATTGATAGGATGAGCAATATCTCTATAACCGCCAGTAGCTGTCTTTCTACTTGGCATTGCTATAAATAAACCGTTGTCTCCCTCAATGATACGAATATCATGTACAGCAAAACTATCGTCTAATAATACAGATGCGATACCTCTCATACGAGATCCTTCTTTTTCAATTTTGCGTACATTTACTGATGTGATTTTCATGTAAATAATCCTCCCTCTAAAGTATAAATTACTTTATAAGATAATTTTATAATAATAATATAGAAAAATCAATATATTTCTTCGGAGGCTTTTATATACCAATAATTTCCAAAAGATTGGTAGCTACGTCTGAGTAAGAAAATGACCTAGTCATTCCATTATCTAGTTCAATAGTAAACACTCTAGGAAATAACTGTTTAATAACACCATTAAATTCCTCTATTTGATTTCTTGAACCATTAAAGCGAAAATGAAGTCTTTTAGATAGATGACTATTTAGTTGATTGCGAATATTATCTATCATCATCTAGGATACCCCACATACATAGTACCACTAGTAATAATTCCACCAATTCCGTCACTACCAAACTTAGTCTTCTCAATCAAAGAAAGAAGATCAATACTTTTATTTTTATCAGAAAATGCAATAGATACCGCAATAACAGCAGGATCTAACGCATGAATATTAATTCTTTTAGGACTAGAAGCAAAATTTGCTCCTGCACGAATGAGATCTTCATAGTTAGACTGACACGCACCAGCTATAACTATCAGTTTATCTTGATTCTTCTCATACTTGCGTGCCTCTTTAACTGCATCGATATAATCAGATGAGTATTGATATTTATTTTGTTTATAATAAGCATCATGCCCTGTAAGAACAAGAATATCAGGATGATACTCTTCGAGTAATGAAGAAATTTTAGAAGACATCTCTAATTCCGGAATATACACTCCATTAGCTTTAACATGCATCTTATCATAGAAATTCATACATCTATCTAAATATTCTTCATCACCATCAATATGTAATATTACTCCAGGTAGATAAAAATAATCACTACGATCTAAGTTAATATCACGAACACTTTGAGTAATAATATCCTCATCATTACTATTATGTTCACTACTCTCAACTAAATCACTTAATAATGCATCTGCTTCGAGTCTAACATTAAGTCCTTTAAGATATGCAAGATTCCCTTCTATTCCAGTAATTCTAAAGACAATATCATTATTATATGACTTTCTAGTAACATAATCTCCTATAGAATATTTCAAATAATCATCTCCAAGAGATTATATGTCAAAAAAAAAAGAAATATTCTAAATTGCATTAGCAATCTCAACGAATATTTCTACATCTAATTGTTCAGCACGAACAGTTAAATCATAACCCCATAGATTTAAAATAGACTCAATCTTTTCTAAATCATATCCTTTTAAATTATTACGTAAGTTCTTACGTTTAAATTGGAAACTATCTAAAATTAATTTTTGGAACTTATCAAAGTCTTTTAAAGGTAACTTATCTTCTTTTTCAGTAAATGAAACTATAACACTATCTACATTTGGTTCAGGTACAAATTGTTTACGAGAAACAACAAACTCCTTTTTAACATCATAGAAGTAATTTAATAGTACTGTGATAGAACCATACTCTCTATTTCCAGGAGTAGTAGAGAATCTATCTCCTACTTCTTTTTGTACCATCATAACTATTTTCTTAAAAGGAACATCTGACTCCATAATCTTCATTAATATAGGAGTAGTAATATAATAAGGAACATTACTAACAAAATATATATTAGAAGTGTTGAATTTTTCAACATCACTTTTTAAATCAGTAGTTAAAAAATCCATAAATTTAACTTCAACATTATCGCATCCAACTAATCTAGAAGCTAATTCATCTTTTAAATCAGTATCAATTTCATACGCTAATACATGATCAGCTACTTGAGCTAATTCACGAGTCATAATAGCTCCACCTGGACCAACTTCAATAACTAAAGAATTATCTCCAATATCTGCAACATTAACTATCTTCTTAACAGTATTAACTTCTTTTAAAAAGTTTTGTCCAAATTTCTTCTTAAATTTTACAGAATATCTCTCCATAAAAATCACCAGTCAAATTATATCAAAAAAAAAGAAGAAAGTCTATGAATACATTCTTCTTGCCCTAAATTCATCAATTGTTCTTCTATTAAGGAAGAATACTACAATGATAGGACATATAACAAATAATAAGAAACCAAATGGTGTTTTAATAAATCTAGATACATATCCAATCTTAGGTAACTTTAATATAACTCTTCCATAAATAGAACTTTGTGTAACTAACGCAGCATCCTCAATACGATTATTATCTCCTTTAGTACGATATACTAAATCTCCAGTTGATATATTTTGTTCACCAACAATTCTATGAGTAATAGTCATATCTTTAAATCTCTCATCAGCACTTCTAAAAGTAATAATATCACCAATACCAAGTTCTTCTTGAGAAGATCTCTTAACTATAACCGCATCATTTACTTTTATAGTAGGTACCATACTCTCAGTAATAATTACATATCCACCAAACAATGGAACTACATGATTACCTTTTTGTTTGTTATAAACTGAGTCTCCAATAAGTATACAAGCAAATAAAGAAATAGTTGCAACCAAAAATAATAAAGCAATTAAAAATGCTCTACCTACAAATAAACCTAAATAAGAAACAGTTTCTTTAGTTGTATATTCATTCTTATTTCTTAAAGCCTGTATCTGCATATTATCACCTATCTTAAACTAATTATAATACTTTTAATACAAAATTAATATAGTAAAAACCTACTTTACATAAAAAAAGCATCCTAAGATGCTTTACCACTAACAGATACTTTTAATGAAATTATATCTTTATCAGTAATAGTAACTCCACTTTCTTTAGAAGCCCATACACGTAATCTATAATTATCAGTAATTGATTTCTTTTTAGATTCTTTATGAATAATCATAGAATTTTCAGGACTACCTAAATTACTTTTCTCTTTAGATACACTAATAACCATAGGTTCACCTACAGGAACATAAGTACCACTACTTTGTTTTTCTAAATATACTTTAATATTCTTTAATGGAACTGTTGTCTTCTTTTCTGGAGTAACAGCGATTTCATATAATATTTCATTAGCTTCATCTAACTCAGATGCTACACTAAAATCAAAGTACATATCTGCACGATTTAATTTTTGTCCTTCATCATCAGTTAATGCAGTAAAACCAGAAATATCCAAACCACATATATCATCTGAATATGTAAGATAAACATTTCCACCTTCTAATTGTTCTTTCTTTACTTTCTTAGGAGCATTGAAATATAAAACAGCTGCTAGAGAAATAATAACTATAACTAAACAACTAACTCCTAATACACCGAATAGAACACCTTTAGACATCTTGTTCTTATCTACCATAAACTAATCTACCTCCACATATAACTTCGCACCAAATTCTTTAGATACATTAGATATAGTATATGCATCACCAATCCAAGCACGTAGTATAAAACTTCTTGATTCTCCAGCATCCAAATAACCATAATATAATCTTCTAGCACTCGGATTTAAAGAAGAAACTCTTAAATTATAATATGTAGGAACAGATAAACTATCAAACCCTGGAAGAGCCTTATTATGCTCATCTGTTAAATACACCTTAACAAAATTAGGATGTAATGACTTTTCTAAATCATCTTGAACTAAATATAATTCATAATTAGATCCAACGTTAGATTTAGAAGTAATTGTAAATTCAATATAAGTTTGAACATCAGAATTATCTGCATTATACTTAATTCTTTTACCAATATCATCAGTCATTGGATAATTATCTTCTAAAAGAATAGCGTTACCTAATTCAGAACTCAATTCAATTGCAGAAACATTCTTTTTACCTCTATTTAAATCATTACTCTGCAAACAAATAAGTACAAATAAGATAACAACCACAAGTACAAAAGCAAATAAACGTAGTTTGCTTTTTTGCATAAAATGCACCACCCTATTTTAACCCCTATTATAAAAATATAGTACCATAAATACCTACTTCAAGTCAAACAGATTAAGGGTATTTTCAATAGTCTTTTTAGACACTTCTTCAACTGAAACATTAAGTATTTCCGCTATTCTTTTCGCAATAAATGGAATGTTTTTAGAAGAGTTCTTTGTACCTCTAACAGGTTCAGGTGCAAGATAAGGACTATCAGTTTCTAATACTATATAATCAAGTCCTACAGCTTCTACTACTTTATATAGATTACTATTCTTAAATGTAACTACTCCACCTATACCTAAATAGAATCCCATTTTCTTATATATCATTGCAGTCTCAACACTACCGCTAAAGCAATGCATAACACCATGAACTTTATATTTCTTTAAACATTCTATAGTATCTTCAGTTGCATCTCTAGAATGAATTACTACTGGTAAATTATATTCTTCGGCAATCTTTAATTGTTTTTCAAATAATACTATTTGTGCATCACGATTCTCTTTACCATAATGATAATCTAGTCCTATTTCACCAACACCAACTACTTTAGGGTGTTTTAACTGTTCTTTTAAGAACTCAATTTTTTCATCATCAACTACTTCTACTTGATCTGGATGATATCCAATAGTAACAAATACATCATCATATTTATTAGATATTTCAAGAGATTCAACAATAGAATCATAACTACATCCAGATATTATAATGTTGGAAATTTCAACATTTCTATTTTCTTTTATTACTAAATCTATATCATCATAATCATCTATAGATAAATGACAATGGGTATCAATAAACATAAATATACCTCCTAAAAAAACCTATAAGTTAATCTTATAGGTTTTTATCTTATTTTTCAACTTCTATTCTTTGGAATAAAGGTTCTGGTTTATTTAATTCATAAGTATTATCACTTAATACTTCTAAATCAGTCTTATCATTTCCAATTTGTTCAACAATCTTCTTGCTAGTTGAAGGAATAAATGGACTTAATAATCTACCACATACACGAATTGATTCAAGTAAGTTATAGATTACAGTCTCTAAACGATCTTTCTTAGATTCATCTTTAGCAAGAACCCAAGGAGTTGTTTCATCAATATATTTATTAGATAAACGTAATACTTTAAAGATTTCATCAAATCCATTAGCGATTTGTAAGTCATCAATCTCTTTAGTAACTTTATCATATAAAACATTAATATTAGAAATAAACTCTTTATCAACATCTTCAACTACATTCTTATTTGTAACTTTTCCATCAAAGTATTTATTTCCCATTGAGATGGTTCTTTGTACTAAGTTACCTAATGTATTAGCTAAATCAGTATTAACTTTCTCAATAAATTGATCTCTAGTGATATTGCCATCATTAGTTTGACTCATCTCATGAAGTAAATAGTAACGAACTGTATCTACACCAAATTCTTCTACATAATCATCTGCATAGATAACATTACCTTTAGATTTACTCATCTTATCATTTCCCATTAACATCCATGGGTGTCCAAAAATTTTCTTAGGTAATTCAATTCCTAAACTCCATAAGAAACAAGGCCAATAAATAGAATGGAAACGAACTATATCTTTACCAATTACTTGTAAGTCTGCTGGCCATAGTCTATTAAACTCTTCACTTGAACCATCTGGATCATAACCAATCTTAGTAATATAGTTTGTTAATGCATCAAGCCATACATATACAACATGTTTTGGATCAAAATCTACTGGGATACCCCAAGAGAATGATGTTCTTGATACACATAAATCTTGAATACCAGGTTTAATGAAGTTATTATACATTTCATTTACTCTAGTAGATGGTTTTAAGAAATCAGAATGATTCTTAAATAAATCCTCTAATCTATCTTGATATTTACTTAATTTAAAGAAATAACATTCTTCTGATTGAGGATGAACTTCTCTACCACAGTCAGGACACATACCATCAACTAATTGACTTTCAGTCCAGAAAGCTTCACAAGGAGTACAATATAATCCATTATATTCTCCTTTATAAATATCACCATTATCATACATCTTCTTAAATATCTTCTTAACGATTCTTTCGTGATCTTCATCAGTTGTTCTCATAAATACGTCATAGTCAATATCTAAGACATCATACATATGCTTAACTACTTGACTTATTTCGTCAACATATTGTTTTGGTGTAACACCAGCGGCTTCTGCTTTCTCTTGAATCTTTATTCCATGTTCATCAGTACCAGTTTGAAAATGTACATCATATCCTTGTAATTTTCTAAATCTTGCAATTGCATCTGCTAATACAGCATCATAACAGTTCCCGATATGTGGTTTACCTGAAGTATAAGCAATTGCGGTTGTAATATAATATTTCTCCATAATATCCCTCCTAACAAATAAAAAAAGTATTACGACATAAGGACGAGATAAACCCGCGGTACCACCTTATTTCGTAATACTTCGATTACACAACTTATATAGTTAACGCCTATATACGCCTAAGCCTACATATCGACTTAGAAGTTCAGAAGCCATACTTTTATTACTTCATCAATGCTTTCTTTCACCTAACAAAGCTCTCTAAAAAAGAATTCATAACAAAGCTCTTCATCAACACTTTTTAAGAAAAGTTACCAGTAATTTAACATAAAAATATTATTTTTGCAAGTACTATATATTATCTTTAAACAATCTTGAGTTATTTAAAGTGAATAAATAACGTTCAGTTTGCTCTTTAACCAGATTAATTAATGTCGTATCTTTAATAAGAATCTTAATATCAATATTCTCTAATAATTGTTTCTCATAAGTCTTAGAAACAAATTTTGATATATCAGTAATAATCTTATTCTTAATATCATCAGATACATCTTCACTAAAAACATTAACATATTGCTTATCTAACTTCTTAGTCGCAACTTCAAATTGATCTTTTAATATCTTCTTAATCTTTTTATTAACATCACTAAAATCTTTTTTAAGTAACTTAATAACTACATCACAATCTGTATCAGAATAAGCATCTACTTTTTTTATTAAATCTTCACTACGTACTTTTTTAATCTTCTTAACACATTTTAATAATGTATCTCTATACTCATCTAACATACTACTTAATGATTCAGTATCAAGTATAATCTTATTCTTTTTAGCTAATGATAAAAATCTACTCTTTATCGCATCCATTGAATCTAATGGAGGTTTACCAAGAAGTGATGTTATATCTTCATCTGTAAGTACATTAGTATTATTTTTTATGTGATCGATAATGGCATTCTTATAGGTTTTAAAATGTTGTAATTTAAATTTTTCTAAAGCATCATTCATATTTTTTAAACTCCTAGCATATTAAATTTATCGACTTCATAAGAATTAGTCAATACTATTTCCTAAATTATCTAAAATTTTATTAAGTAATGGTACAAGATAGAATATTGGATGTTTTTCTAATTTAATAATATCTAATACAATAACTAAATTCGTTCCCTTACTTAAAAACCTAAACATATTAGAAATAGATACTGAATCCATAAATAATTGTTCTGTATCAAGTCTTTTAACTGTATCCTCATCAAATACCAATTCAATAGAATTTTTAGTCTGATGAACATTTTTAATCTTAATCCTAGAGGCAAGTTTCTCAAACCATTCTTCATACATATAGACTATTAAATCTTCATTAAGTTTACCAAAACGGTCTTCCAACTCAGTTTTTACCTCTATAAATTTGTCTTCAGAGTCAATTTCATTAATCATCTTATGAATCTCAATCTTCAACTCATCTTCTTTAACATAAGTATCTTCAATATGTGTAGATACATTAATTAGAGGTTGATTATTTTCTTCTACTTCTTCCTCTACTTCAACATTCTTACGCTTTTGAACTTCTTCATTAAGCATCTTTAAGTATAAGTCAATACCTACACTATCAATAAATCCAGCTTGTTCACTACCAAGAATATCACCTGCACCACGAATAGATAAGTCACGTGTCGCAATACTAAATCCACTACCTAATTCAGTAAACTCTTTAATTACATTAAGTCTCTTAACAGCTGTATCAGTAAGAGTCTTAAATGGTTTATACATAAGATAAGCATAAGCAAACTTATCACTACGGCCAACTCTACCACGAATTTGATATAACTGACTTAATCCAAATCTATCCGCATCAATAATAATTAAAGTATTAACGTTAGGTATATCAATACCTGTCTCAATAATAGTAGTACAAATAAGTACATCATATTCATGATGAATAAAATCAAATAAACGATTCTCTAATTCGTTCTTATTCATTTGTCCATGAACTATAGTCATTCTAGCTTCTGGAACTAAATTTTGTAATTTAGTAAGCTCATCCTCAATAGATTGAACTTTATTATATAAAAGGAAAACTTGTCCATCTCTAGATAACTCTTTATATATAGCATCCTTAATAATTTGACTATTCTCTTCAATAACATAAGTTTGAACAGGGAAACGATTAACTGGAGGAGTTTCAATTAAAGATAAACTTCTAATACCTACTAAAGACATTTGTAATGTTCTAGGAATTGGTGTAGCTGTAAGTGTTAATACATCAACATTTACTTTATATTGTTTAATCTTTTCTTTATGAGCAACCCCAAATCTTTGTTCCTCATCTATTATTAATAATCCAAGATCTTTTGGTTTAACATCATCACTAAGTAATCTATGAGTACCAATAACCATATCTATAGTACCATCTTTAAATCCAGAAATAATACGTTCTACTTCTTTAGGACTAGTAAATCTATTAAGTAAAGCAATATTTACTGGAAAATCTTTAAATCTCCCTATCGCATTATCATAATGCTGACTAGAAAGAATTGTTGTAGGACAAAGGAATAAAACTTGTTTAGAATCAAGCATAGCCTTAAAAGCCGCAACAAAAGCAACCTCAGTCTTACCAAATCCTACATCACCACATAATAATCTATCCATAGGAGCAGGACTTTCCATGTCATTCTTAATTTGACTTATAGCTCTAACTTGATCTTTTGTTAATTCATAAGGAAAAGCACTCTCAAAATCACTAGACATCTCATTATCTAATGAGAAAGCATATCCTTTTCTAGCCTCACGTTCAGCATAAATACGCAATAATTGATCAGCCATATCATTAATTCGTTTCTTAACTCTACTCTTAGTCTTAGCCCATTCAACACTATCAAGCTTATTAATCTTAGGTTTAGTTCCCTCTTGACCAGAGTATTTATATAACATATCAATCTTCTCAACAGGTATATATATTTTATCTGTCCCTTGATATAAAATTTCTAAATAATCTTTAGATATACCATTTAAACTAAGATTTTTAATACCATTATATACACCAATACCATGTACATTATGAACTACATAGTCCCCAAGAGATAATTTTGATACATCTTTTAAACCAACTCCATACTTAAAGTTAGTTCTATATTTCTTTTTATGTTCAGTATTATTAAATAATTCCTTAGTACTTAAAACAACAACTTTATCGCATTCAAAACCACTATTTAATTCAGCTTCTACAAGATTAACTTGATTTAAAGCAATAGAATTAAATGTAGATTCGACTACTTTCATATTTAAAACACTAAGTATCTTACGTAATTGGAATGACTTTAAACAAATAAGTACTGTATAACCATCATTTATCTTCTCACGAATAAACATGTTGATTTTTTCAACATTTTCGTTGAAATTATTAATAGTATGAACATGATAATTCTTTATAGTTGAAAGACTCTCACTACCCATATTATTAATACTCATATAGTACATTACATATTGAGGAAGAATCTCTTCAAAAGAATTCATATAGTTAGCAGAAAAGTCAGTATCAGTCTCTTCCTTATATGTAATAACTTCACGCATTATGTTAGTATAACCAACTTCTAATTGATTATAATCTTTAAATATTGTAATAGGATCATCAAAATAAGAAAGAATACTAGTAACCTTCTCATATTTAGGTAAATACTTTTGCTTACCAAATTCTTCTTCAGTTACTTCAGCAGATGTAATAAACTCAGAAAAAGGTTTAATAATAACATTCTTTATTTCTTCATATGACTTTTGAGTATCATAATCAAATAAACGAATAGACTCTATTGTATCTCCAAAAAATTCAAATCTAACAGGACTATCCATGCCTGTAGGAAATACATCTACAACAAAACCACGAACAGCAAATTCACCAGTCTTATTAACTATAGTAGTACGAGTATAACCACTACCAACTAATTTAGATACTAATTCATTAGGTTCTATTTCATTATTTACCTTTAAAGAAAGGCAATGATTTAAATACGTATTTTTCGTTGGTAAATAACGTAAATAACCCATAAGATTAGTAATAACAATACGTTTATTAGATTCAAGTATTGAATCAATAGTTTCTAATCTATTAATTTTTAAATCAGGTGAAATAGCTAATGCTTCACTAGTAAGAAAATCATCCATAGGAAATAATAATACAGAATCTGTATAATTTGATAAAGAAGAATATAATTGATTAGCCTCATATAAAGAATTAACTACAACAAGTATAGGTCTTTCTTCTTTTTCTAATAAACCAGCTAAATAAACACAAAAAAACTCATCGGTAACACCAGAGATACCCATGTCTTTTTTGCTAACTATCGAAAATAAATCAAAAAAGTTCAATCTACATCACCTATTTTTACGATTGTATTTACTCATTAGATCACTAAAAGGTATAGAAAAATAATCATCTATAACATTAACTAAAGAAGAATAACATTCATGTACAAGATTTAATTCTTCTTTAGATAATCTACCAAGAACATAATCCTTAGTATCAAGATCTTTATTTTTAGAAATACCAATTTTTAATCTCTTATAAACACTAGTCCCAAGATTAGCCTCTATATCTTTAAGTCCATTATGACCGCCTGAAGACCCTTTATCGCGTAATTTAAAATTACCAATCATAAGATCTAAATCATCAGAGATAATTAAAATATCAGAAACATCAATGTTGAAATATTCAACATATTTACGAACTACACCACCAGATAAGTTCATATAAGATTGAGGTTTAATAAAAATAATTTTTTCCCCAAGTAAATTAGTCTGTAAATATAGACCATTGAACTTATTAGACCAATTAGGAGTAATACCTTTTTGTTCTAAATAATAATCTAAGAACTCAAATCCCATATTATGTCTAGTATGAACATACTCTTTACCAGGATTACCTAAACCAACAATAAGTTTCACATTATCACTTCCCCATATGATATTCTTTATAAATAACAGACTTAGGAACATTACGCTCCTTAGCAACTAATTTAATAGCATCATTAGCACTCATACCATCTTTAATGTATAATTCAACATGCTCAATAATACTAATATCATCATAATTAACTGTCTCATGATTACCTTCTACAATAATTACAAACTCTCCTTTAAGAGAATCTACTATAGATATAACCCCACTAATTGTATCACGAATTACTTCTTCATGAATCTTAGAAATTTCTCTTTCTAAACAAATATTACGATCACCAAATGCTTCAAGCATATTTTCTAAAGTATCTTTTAAACGATGAGGTGCCTCATAAAATATTAAAGTATAAGGAAATTTAGCTAATCCTTGTAATTCTTTTTTTTGTTTAGAAGATTTTGCATTTAGAAATCCATAAAATAAGAATGGACTTGGTTCAATACCAGAATTTATTAAAGCAGGTACAAAAGCAGTAGCACCAGGAAGACTTATAACATTAAATCCTTGCGCAATTACTTCTTTCACTACAATATAACCAGGATCACTAATAATAGGAGTTCCTTGATCAGTAACTAATCCAATATTTAAGCCATTACGTAATTCTTCTACTACATAATCTTTTACCTTATCCTGATTAAACTCATGACAAGCAACTAATTTCTTTTTAATATCATATTTATTTAATAATTTACCAGTTTCTCTAGTATCTTCACATAATATTAAATCAACAGTCTTTAAAGTATTTAAAGATCTAATAGTAATATCATCTAAATTACCAATAGGAGTTGGTATTAAATATAAACTAGCACTATCATCATAACTTATTTGACTCATTTTCGTACCTCCTTCGTTAGTTTTTCATAATCATCAGTCATAGAACCATCTTCATTATATAGAATAAATGGAGCATCTATCTTAAGACCAACACTACCACATTTTTGTCCCTCTATAAATACAAGATTAGACTCTTTATTAATCTTTTCATAAATAAAGATAATTTTCTTAGGTTCAATATGATACTTACGCATAACAGAAACAATCTCCATTATACGCTCAGTACGATGTACCATAGCAAAATTACCATTATTCTTAAGTATTCTACTAGCAACAGAACACATCTTATCTAAATCCATTTTAACTTCATGTCTAGCAATAACCTTTTCTTCTTGTTCATTAAAGAAATTCTTATCATGAACAGGAAAATAAGGGGGATTACAAGTAACTAAATCAAATTCCTCATGAAACGTAAGATTATCAATATCATCATTTATAAAAGTAATTTGATTATTAAGCTTATTATATTCCAATGATTCATTAGCTAAATCATATAGTTTCTTTTGTATTTCAACCCCGATAATAGGTTTATCAGTTCTTTTAGAAAGGATAAAAGGAATAACCCCATTCCCAGTACCCATATCACATATCTTTTTATCTCTTAATCTAATAGTACAAAAATTAGCAAGTATAACACTGTCTAAAGAAAAGCAAAAATAATCTAAGTCTTGATAGATCATTAGATTATCGTATCCCAATATATCATTTAGTACTTTCATCTTTAGAATCCTTTTTATAAGTAATAATACCTTTATCTCCAAAATCAACAGTATAAGTACCATTAATAATATCAATAGCAGTAACTTTACCCATTCCACCAGGAGAATCAAACATCATTCCAACTTTAGGTAAATCCTTTCGTAATTCAGTATAAACTTCATTTTCATAACCTAAACAACAAAGTAATCTACCACATGATCCATTAATCTTAGTAGGAGATAATGCAAGATTTTGATTCTTAGCCATATTAATTGAAACACTACTAAAATCAGATAAGAAAGAATTACAACATAAGAATAAACCACAAGGTCCCAAACCACCTACTCGTTTAGACTTATCACGAACACCTATCTGACGTAATTCAATTCTAGCTTTAAACTTTTGTGCTATCTTTTTAGCTAATTCTCTAAAATCAACACGATTTTCAGATAAATAAGTAATAACTAGAACAGATTTATCTAAATTATATCTAGCATCAACAAATTGCATATCTAATTCTAAAGACTCAGCAGTCTTCTTAGAAAAATTAAGAACTTTTAAAGCCTCTTCTTCTAAACTATTAAACTCCTTAAAATCTTTATCAGTAGCAATACGTAATACTTTCTTTAAAGGCATAATAAGATTCTTTTCATTTTCCATATAGTTAGGTTTAATAACTCTAGCTATAAAAGGACCAAGATCAGTTTCAATAACAACCTTATCACCTAATTTTAATTGTAAATTATTAGTAGATAAAAAATAATGATTTTTACTAGAATCAACACTAGCAACTACTATTTCTACCATATACATCACCTATTACTTTCGCAAAGAAAGAATCAACCCAAATTTTATAATTAACGTTATATTCTAATTTTTGCTTTTCTTTCTCAATTATTTTAACATAAAGCACCATATCTTCTACATCAATATTCTTAATAGCTTTAAATATAGAATCAGAATAATCTATATCATTAATATTACTTAAATAATAAACAAAATACTTTTCTACATCAGATAAAACTCTAAGAGCCATATTCTTATCAGGTAAAACATTATCAAATATATCTTTATAGAAAACAAACAAATTCTTTTTCTTAGAAAAATACTCTATCAAATTTTCAACTTTATCTTTAATATCATTATCAATATTTAATGAATTACTCTTAAGATTATAAATCTGACATCTAGATAAAATAGTATCTAATAATAGATATCTATTTTCTGTTATTAACATTGCGATAATATCATCTTCAGGTTCTTCTAAAAACTTAAGTAAACTATTTTCAGAAGCAGGATTCAAACGATCAGCTTGTTGAATAATATAAACTCTTTTATTATCTAATAAAGATTTATTATTAAATTCATCTTGCAAATCTAATAATTGTTGTTTCTTTATCCAAGCTGAATCTGTAGATATTATCATTAAATCAGGATAATTATCTGTATCAATTAAATTACAAATATTACATTTTCCACAATTCAAATTATGTAAATTTTTATCTTTTTCTTTACACATAATTAACTTAACTATGTCTTTTATACATTTAATAGCTTCATTACAATCATCTACTTCAAATAACATAGCATGAGGAATTTTATCTTTTACAATAATATCATTAATTACTTTTAATGAATTAATATTATATTTTTCCTCCATGTTATCACCTCTAAAACATAAGCATCTTTAATAAGATCATAACAAAGAAACCAGGTAAACCTAAAAGAGTAATAACTCCGATAGTTATAAGATTCATTGGTATTACCATATTAATAGATACAGCAAGTAAATTATAAGTATATAAAACTAAAAAACTTAGAATACATCTTTTTATTATTTTAAAAATAGTAATCACCTATTAGAAGATATGACAAAACAATAGAATTATTCTATTGATTTACGATCATTTAAAGCACGTTCCAAAGTAAGACTATCTATATATTCAATATCAGCACCAATTGGAATACCACTAGCTAAACGACTAACTTTAATATTAAGTCCATCTAAAATTCTCTTTATATATAAGGAAGTAGTTTCACCCTCTATACTAGGTTTAAAAGCAAAGATAATCTCATCAAAATGATTATCCTCTATTCTTTTTAATAACTTATCAATACCTATATCTTCAGGATTAATACCTTCCAAAGGAGAAATAAGTGCATCCAAAACATGATATTTCCCATGGAATATACCTAGTTTTTCAAACAGAAAAACACTCTTACTATCATCAACAACACATAACACATGTTCATCTCTACCAGGATCAGAACATATAAAACATAAATCATTATCCGTTAAATTATTACATTCCTTGCATTTATGAATTTTTTCTTTCATTTCAGTTAAACTATTAGCAAAGAATTCTACTTGTTCATCTTCTAAATCTAATATAGAAAAAGCAAGACGTTCAGCAGTCTTAGAACCAATACCTTGTAATGATTTAAAGGATTCAATTAAATTTTTAATACTATCAGGATACATTTAATTAAAATAATCCAGGAATGTTACCGAACTTACCCATCTTCTTTTCAGTAGCATCATCAATCTTATTATTAGCGTCATTAATAGCGCTTTTAATCATCTCTTCTAACATTTCCATATCTTCTTTTTCAAGTTGATCAACTTTTATTTCTACAGAAGATACTTCTTTAGTACCTTTCATAGTAACTTTAATCATAGCATTTTCACTAACAAAATCAGAATTATCAACTTCTGCTTTTGCTTTTAACATATCTTTTTGTAAAGCTTGAGCTTGCTTTAACATAGCTTGCATATTCATAATTATTTCCTCCTATTTAATCTCAACTATATCACCAAATAATTGAACTGCTTCGTTATTAATTATATCATTATTTTCCTCTGGAAGAAAGACTTCCTCAGGTTCATCTTCAGTAGTATAAACAATACCTTTTGCCTTATCAGCTATATATTGTTTAGTATATGAATCCCACTCTTCGTTAGTTATCATAGCTAACTTTTTATTAGAGTTAGTAATCATATTGTAAACTTCAGTAAATTTATCTAAATATAAAAGATTTTGCTTGACAATTGAATCATAATCAAAACCTAACACTATACAATCTTCACTAACACAACAAATTTGACTATCAATAATTGAAGAAGCAATAAATCCTATTTCTTGATCAAAAGTATAATCATTAAATAAATCTTTAGTAGATAACTCTCTCATCTTCAATTCTTTATTCGCATTAGCTAAAGTATTATGAACACGAACTTTAATTATTTCATCAATATTTAAAATCTTATTCTTAGATGAAGAATCAGACTTAGAAGATTCATTTTTTTCATCTTCCACAAATATTGTGGAAACTTTTTGTTCATTATCCACTTTTTCTGTGGATTTTTTTTCTTCAATTTTTGGTACTTCTGATTCTTTCAAATCATTGGTATTACTAGGTTTTGGAGTAATTGATTCTTCCTTATTTTCTACAATAGGTGCTGATTTCTTAGAGATTTTAATCGCACTAGTAGTACTCTCCTCTACCTTAATTGGCTCAGAATCCATTTTTAAATGATTCATAAAATCAAGTAAAATCATCTCAATATAAATCATCGGATTAGAACTCTTTTTTATATCGTTCATTTTTTCATTAATTAAAAGTACAAAATTAGTTAAATCACGAACGCAAAATGCGCATTCATTTTTATCAATATAGTACGCAATCATCATGCCACGAATGTAACGCATTAAACGATCGATGATACTAATGATATTTTTTCCTTCATCATTATAGCGTTTGATTTTATCTAAAACAGTAGCATATTCTGCGTTAAAAATTGATTCATATAAACTGTGGATTTCGTTATTAGTTAAAGTACCATTAACTTCTGCGTATTCATCTAAAGTAATTGTTTCATCACAATACGAATGTAATTGGTCTAAAGTACTTAGCGCATCACGCATTCCTCCATTACATGAATAAGCAATTTCGTCCAAGACATCATCGTTAATTTTAATTTTTTCAGATTTACAAATACGTTTTAAATTTGAAACTATATTATCTGTGGAAATTCTTTTAAATGAAAAGCATTGGCATCTAGAAATAATAGTTTCAGGAACTTTTTGTGGATCTGTAGTAGCTAAAATAAAGATAACATGTTCAGGTGGTTCCTCTAATGTTTTAAGTAAAGCATTAAAAGCACCAATAGAAAGCATATGTACTTCATCAATTATATATACTTTATACTTAAGTTCTGCAGGAACTAATGAAATTTTATTTTTTAATTCACGAATCTCGTCAACTCCATTATTAGAAGCCGCATCTATTTCAATAATATCTACGCATTCTTTCTCATAAGAAGCTAAACAATTCTTACATTTACCACATGAATTACCATCTTTAGGATCTAAACAATTTAAAGATCTAGCAAAAATCTTAGATACACTTGTTTTACCAGTACCCCTAGGACCAAAAAACATATAAGCGTGACTATATGAGTTGTGAATAATAGAATTTTTTAAAGTTTTAACTATAGTATCTTGACCAAAAACATCATCAAAAGTAACTGGTCGATACTGTCTATATAACGCTTTATACATATATATTCCTCCGAATCACAAATATTATAACATAAAAAAAAGATTTTTTAATTATTCCTTGTTGAAATAAAAAAATCTTTTAGTATTTTGCGTCCTTGTTCAACACATTGATCATTATATATATTAACTTGTGGATTAGATTTATCTTTCTTTAATATATTAAGCACATTATTGTGAATATTTTCATCATCATTAGAAATTGCAGAATATATATTAGAAATACGTGCTTGTTTAATAGCTGCAGCACACATTTCACATGGTTCTAAAGTAACGTATATATCACAATCAATTAAGCGCCAATTGTGCAAAATTTCAGAAGCTTTTCTAATAGCTGTTAATTCTGCATGAGAAAGACAACAATTATGTGTTTCTTTTTCATTATAACCTGTTGAAATAATTTTTCCATCTTTTACAATAACTGCACCAACAGGAATCTCACCTAATTCAAACGATTTATATGCTTCTTCAAAAGCTTTGTTGAAAAAATATTCTTTATTATCCATATTATTACCTCAAAAAAAATGTGCACATGAAAGTTGGATCTTAAGGCTGCTACCTTCCAGTTCTGACCTGGTTCAAACGCTTTCATTGCACAAACTTATTCTATTATATTTGTTGATAAAAGTAAACAAATAATTAGTTAGATTGTTAATAAAATCAATATATCTATATTATATGTTTCACGTGGAACATTATTTTGTGGAAAGAATCATGTATCCATGTTTCACGTGGAACATAGAAATAAATATTTGGAAAATAAGAATACAAAACTGTGGATGTTTCACGTGGAACATAAAATTCTATCTTTTAATCTAATGTTTCACGTGGAACATTGTGAAGAATCTATAATTCTTATTAAAAGTATAAAGATATATATAAATGAAAATATAAATAATTTGTGGATAATAAAAGAATATGTGGATCTATTTTTGGATGATATATAAATTTCTGTGAATAAAAATATATAAAAGAATAGATATAGTTAAAAAATAAAATATTTCCTGGGAAATAATAATCTAACTACTTAATACCAAAATGTGATAATAAAAAAATTATTAAATATATAAAATGTTCTTAATAGTTCTATATAAGATTAATAATAAATCGCTTAAAATACATTCTGGTGAGAATTAAATATATAAATTAAATTGTGGATTAAATAAAAATATAGATATTTGTGCAAAAAATATTTCCTGGGAAATAATTATTACCCATGATTTTATTTCCCGGGAAATAATTTGAACGCATTTTTATACAAAAAATATTTCCCGGGAAATAATTT
>CAMJOB010000012.1 GCA_946407495.1 uncultured Bacillota bacterium
TTAAACTCTACAAGTGCTACATTTAGTTTCAACCAAATCATTCCTGGTATTAACTTAGAGAATGAAGATGGTGTATTACAAATAGCACCTGCTATTCAAACAGTTAAGTTCGATGCTGATGTTTATGGTTTCGGTTCATCTACAATTCGTGATAGTAAGGTTTATGTTCAATTATCACTTACTGATGATACTGGTTCTTACCTAGAACATTATGGTGATCCATATGAATTCTCAATTGATCAAATTAATAATCAAGTTTGTGAAATTGAAGGATTAATTCCAAAACAAAATTATGCGATGGAATTCTTTGCATATATTGATGACGGTCATGGTGGTTGGGAATATAAGAAATTGTATGACCTTGCTGATAACTCTGACCAGAGAATATATTACTTTAAGACTTTAACTGGTATTAATATTACGAATATGCGTTTCTATTATTTAGCTACAACATATGAAGAGAAAGATATTCGTATTACATACGATGTTGACCGTATAATGGGTTACGATCGTATTGAGTATAAGATTTATAAACAAATAACAAATGAGATTACTGGTTTACCTGACTGGGAACCAGTAGATGTTGAGATTCCAGATGATGTTGGATTCCGTTCATCAATGACTAAATATATCCCATGTCCTCCTGGTTCTATCTTCGAGTTTGGTGGAGTTTACAAGATTACAATTACTCCATTTGTTGATATGACTATCGGTGGAGAAGAAGTACATATCGCACTTGACCAAGAAAATGGAGAGTTACGTTTCAACCTTCGTTCATTACATGAACCATTAGTTGGTGTTACTTCTACAGTTGGTACAAGTAGTAATCCTGATTATGCTGCTCTAGAATTTAAAGTTAATATCTACGATACAGATAAAGTTATAGTTGGTGGTAACTATGCGGTTTATATTACAGAAGGTTCTGTTAATGGAACTGATGTAACTCCTGCAGAATATGCAAGTTCAACTTATCCAGTTACTACAACAAACCGTTCATTCGTAGTTGATAACCTAGAAGAAGGTAAAACTTACTTCTTCCACGTTGTATATCAATCAGATATTAATAACTTAGGTCCTGGACATTATAAATCAGAAGATAAAGCATTTAAGGCTAACGCCTTGAACTATGATGCGATTAGCGTTGGTTCTATTTCAGCCACTGCTAACTCATCATCACCAAATCAAATCGATTTGAACTTTAGTTATTCTCAGAACATTACTGAGATTGACCACTTACGTTACTCAATTTACAACTCATTGAATGGTTCATCATTCGATAACGATATTGAGTTTAACTTAACTCGTAAGACTATTTCTGGTACTACAATTTACTCAATTACATTACCTGAGTACTTAAATAGTGCTGGTATCTATTACTTACAATTACAATTCATCTCTAACGATGAAGTTGTTGAAGAACAAACTATTGAACATAGTTACTTCGGTTAGTTTGAAAGGAAGAGGATAATATGAAAAGAAAATTAGGAAAGAAGAATATAAGATTATTTGTATTATTCTCTTTTCTTGTCTTAGGTGTTGTTGGTATCTTTGGATATGGTATATATACTGCCATGTCCTTTGACCATAACATTTATAAAGTTGCTTCTGGTAGCTTTACTTATGATGCAGATAACAGTTATGTTAATCTTGAATCTGAAGGTGAGTTATCTCAGAAGTGGGATAAGAAATATTACTTATCTGTAAAAGATAAGAGTAAGTCAAAAGTTATTGATTTAGGAAATGATGTTGTTATCTATCATGATAATGATATGAATCTTAAATTATATGGTACAAATTATCGTATAGCTACTAATGGTGATGTAGTATTTAGTGATTCTGAATTAGAAGTACCTCGAAATACTTCTCCTTCAATCTTTAAATTAGCTGATCGTCGTTACTTAGTAGTTGGTAAAGAAATCGCTACTGAAAAGAAAGGTATTGATACTAAAGGATACTTAATAGTAGAGATTGATAAGAGTGGTAATGCTTTACTACTTAATAATGAATTAAATGTTAAAACATTAAGTACTATAGTTTTAAAGACATCAGGATTTGATTTTGATGTTGCTAATGAAAAATTAATTTTAAATAATAAAAAGACTATTGATTTAAAGAAAGTCAGTGGTTCTAGTAACCAATACGTAGAGCCTGTAAAGGAAACTAAAGTAGAGGAAGATAAAAATAAAGATAATAACAATAATAATAACAATAACAATAATAATGGTGGAGGAAGTAATAATACAAACTTAAATGCTGCTAGTGGAGCTACTGGTTCTGCTGGAAGTAGTATAGTTAATAATACTTCTGTTAATGATGCTGTTAAGTTAAACATTGTTAAGTCTGCATTTATTTCTAGTGTTGCTGCTTATACTTCTTACATAGATGTATATTATAATGTTAACGACCCTAAGAATGAATATATCTCAGTTTTCTTAGATGTTAAAGGTACAGATGGTTATGAAGATCGTATTATTCTTAATAAAGATTTAACTCGTAACCGTTTACGTAATTTAACTCCTAATACAGAGTATTCTATTAGTTTTGGATATACTTATGCTAGTCAAGGAAATACAGATATCTTATTAGAAGATACTTCTAATTCATTTGTAATTCGTACTAGTAAGAATCAAACAAGATTAGATATTACAAAGATTAGTGGTAATCGTATTTATTATAATGTTAAATTCGACCCATCTTATGCATTTGATTTTGCTACTGTTGTAGTATATTCTGATAATATCAGTATCGCCAGAGGTGCTATCGATGTAGTTACTGCTGTTAAAGGTTCTGGTTATGATGGATATGTTGATTGTGATGGAGAATTTGGTTATGAAATAGTTGTAAGACTAGAGGAATGTAAATACGATGGAGAACCTGTTGAGGTCGACATTAAATCTAAATTTATAAATGGGTAAGAATAAATAAGGAGGAATATTATGGAGAGTATTTTATCAGCGACTATTGGTGCAATTGGTAACATGTTGGGACTTGCCTTTCTAGGAATTGGTATTGGAATCGGTATATTAGGTTCTAAGGTAGCAGAGGCAGTTGGTCGTAACCCTGAAACAAAAGGTGACGTAGTTCACTCTGTTATGACATTAATGATTGTTACCACAGTATTTTTACTATTCTTATTTGCATTTGTTTTCTTATTATTGTACTTTAATCCAATGACTGCTTAGTTATGGAACCATTAATAATTGGCGTTCTATTAGTATTTGTTGCTTTATTAATCTTAGTAATGTTTCTTTTCTTAAAAAAGACTGTTGCTAAGATTAATCAACAGTCTAAAGATTACTTTGTTGATAAATTACAAGCTTATGATAATTTAATTAAAGAAAGAGAAGAAAAGTTACAAGGATTAAATAAAGATATAGAAGAAAAACAAAAAGAGTTAGAAAAAGAAGTTGTAAGACCTGAAGTTAATAGTAAGGTATACTTATATGATATTAAGAATATTGACTTCCAAGATGAGAAGATTTTCACTAAAATGAAGGAAGTTGATCAACGTTTTAATATCGATACAGTAAAATTAATTAAAAGATTTTTAAAAGAACACTTTCAAGACGATACAGTTTTGGAGTATAATAACTATATGAGGGTAAGGGATTTGTTTGACCAAAAAATGATATTTCGTTTAATATCAATGAGATCAAGCGAACAAGAAAAAGAAGTAAAAGAATTATTAAGGGATTTGGCTTATCTAGTTGATGATTTCAAAAAGAAGAATAAAAGGTTTGAAGTTAAAAAATTCATTTCTTATTTTGATGATATCATTAGTAAGGTTGATCCTTATGTATATGTATATGTAGGAAGTAAAGATGAAAATTATGATTCAATTGATAAGTTCATTAGAACTAAAGTTGATTCTAATATTTATCGTGGAGTATCTATTGTATACAAAAGTAAATTATATGATTATAGCTTAAAATAGGAGGTGAAACTCATGGATCAAGATTATGTAGATAAAAAAATCGACGCCAAGATTATCGAGATTAATAATAGTGATAATATCTACGAAATTGGTACTGTTGTTAATGTTAAAGAGTTCATCATCGAAGTAACCGGTATTAATAATGTCATGTTCTATGAGAAGATTAATATTGCCAACAAGGCTCTCGGTTATGTTAATAGTATTAATGAGAGTTCTGTAACTGTCGCAGTATTAAAGATTGATTCTCCTATTAATGTTGGAGATATGGTATATTCTACCAATACATTATATATGGGAGCTTATTCTCCAAGCTCTTTTGGTAGAGTAATTGATTTATTCGGTGTAGATAAACTTTCTGGTCGTAAATATAACGATTTAACAGAAATTCCAATTGAACGTAAAACTATTCCAATTATGGATCGTGGTACAGTTAATCGTCCATTACTTACTGGTATTTCCGGTATCGACTTAATGTATCCGATTGGTAGAGGTCAACGTCAGTTAATTATCGGTGATAAGAGAACTGGTAAGACACAAATAGGATTAGATGCGATTGTTAATCAAAGAGGACAAAATGTACTTTGTTTTTATGTTGCAATTGGAAAAACTAAGAAGGAAGTTAAGAATATATATAATGAGTTAATGAAAAAAGGTGCTCTTGATTATACTACTATAATCACTGCATTCAACGATGAGTTACCTCCAGTTATTTCATTAATTCCTTATTTCGCATTAAGTGTTGCGGAAAATTATATGATGCAAGGTTATGATATCTTAGTTGTAATCGACGACTTAAAACGTCATGCTGAAGCTTATCGTGAAATTTCACTTATTTCTGGTAAGACTCCAGGACGTGATGCATATCCTGCAGATATTTTCTATACACATTCGAGATTGCTTGAAAAAGGTTGTCAACATAAGAATGGTGGTTCTATTACAATCCTTCCAATTGTTGAGACTAAGGGTGGAGATATTACAGATTATATTTCTACTAACGTTATTTCAATTACTGATGGACAAATCGTTTTATCAGATAAAGCATTCCAAAAAGGTGAGAAACCAGCAATCAACTATGGTCTTTCAGTATCACGTTTAGGTGGTGCCGTTCAAGAAAAAGACATGAAAGCAGTTGGTTCTGTAGTTCGTCGTAAGTTATTAAGTTATTTGGAAACTCGAAGCGTATACGAATTAGTTAACATGGATGAAATGAGTCCTGAACTTCGTAATCAGTTTATTGAAGGTAAGGAAATCTTAAGTAAATTATTACAATATAAATTCTCTCCTAAGACACCTCAACAAATGATGGCTATGTTTGATGAGATTGTTAATGGACCTAAGGATCCAGAGAAGAGTAAAGATGATCAATTCTTAACACAAAATAAAGAAGATTCAGTATTTGATCGTAATAGTGATGATGGTAAATTTGATGAACCAGGAAGCGCTATTCCAGTTCCTAATGCTGATCCTAATGCACTTGAAGAAGTTACACCTAGTGTTGAGAGAGATATAAGTGCAATTACAAGTGATGGCCCTGTAACTGCTGTTGATGCTAATGAAGCAATTACAGATCCTGCATTTGCTGTAGAAGAAAAAGAACCTGAGGTTGTTGAAACACCTCAAATAGTAACAGATGAGACTGCTGCTGAGGAACCTTCTATTATTGTTGCTGCTGATGTACCTCCAGAAGAAGTAGTTCCAACTGAAGAGCTTGCTCCTGTTGATGGAGAAGTACCAGCTGAATTAGTAGTTGATACTGATGTTCCAGTAGAGGGTGAAGTTCCAACTGAAGAGGTTACTCCTGCATTTGATGTAGAAGAAAAATTACCAAATGAAATTAATCTTGAACCTGATAATATTCCTGCAGGTTCTGATGGATTTGAATTACCAACTATTGATCAAATGGATAATACAATTGAAATTCCAGTTACTGAGATGAATAATCCAGTTCCTGAAACTGATTTTGCTGAAGAACCAGTAATTAGTATGGTAATTCCAGAAAACGCTACTGAAGAAGAGGTAGAAGATTTAATTTTACATAATGCACCTCCTGCAATGCCTAAGATGAATGATATCTTAGATGATGTTGAAGTAGGTGGAGAAGTTTCATTAGATGTTCCTGGATTTGAAACAGATAAACCTAATGAAGATGAAAAACCTAATGTTGATATTGATTATGACTTAGGTGATGTTGCATTTGAATTATCTGATGCTACTCCTACTGATAAGATAGAAGAAGTAACAGATGAACAAAATGCTGTAGAAGTTCCTACTGAGGTTAGTGAAGTACCAGTAGAAGGTGAAACTCAAACTGAAGAAGCTCAACCAGTAGAGGATGATAATCAATTCTTATTCTCTATTAATGGAGAAGGTGAACAACCTGAAGAAGAACCAGCAGATGACTTAACATTATCTGGATTAATCGTAAGAGATGCTCCAGATGGAGAATTTGAAAAGGATACAGATGAAGAAGACACTAATGTTGAAGAAAGTGTCTATGAAGAACAATTTGTTGAAGATAACAACATTGAAAGCAGTGAAAATGTTGAAAATAAAGACAATTTAGAGATTCCTGAGGAAGAAGAAGTATATTCTGAAGAGTTTGAATTTGATTTCCCTGAAGAAGAGAAAACAGAAGAAAAGACTGAAGAAGAACCTGTAGAATATCAAGAAGAGTTTGAAACTCCTGTAGAAGAGAATAAAGAAGATGATAATTTAAATCTTGATACTCCTGAAGAAGAAGTATATTCTGAAGATTTTGAATTTGAATTCCCTGAGGAAGAGAAAGTAGAGGAGACAGTAGAAGAAACTACTGAAGAATCTGCTGAAGAAGAAAACCATGAAGAAAAAGAATTTACTCCTTTTGAAAAGCCTTCTACAAAGAAGAAGACTAATAAAGGTAGAAAGAAAAAGAATAGTACGAACAATAAGAAGAAGTCAGAGGAAGAAGTGATCTAGTATGGGTGTACGTAACGTTGTAAAAGTTATGAACTTCCACTCTCTTCTTCGAGTTGATAAAGCTAGAAGAAAAGCTGCTATGTATTTCGATACTGAAGCAGAGTTATTTAAGGTTATTCGTAAGATTCTTTACAATAGAAATATTATTTTAGATAAGAAAGCTATTAGTCCTAAACCTAATGCTCCTGTCTTAAATATTTATATTGGTAATGACTTGGGGTTCTGTGGAGACTTTAACTTTGCGATTAATAAAGAAGTTCGCAATGATTATGAGTATAAGATATTAATTGGTAAAAAGATTCATACTAGAGAAGATGAAGATAAAGTTATTCTTCATATTACAAAAGATGAATTCTTTGATAGTTTTAAGAAAGTGGAAGATTTAATATATGATGGTGTAGTTGAACGTAAGTATCGTGAGATTAACGTTATCTATAACCATTATCATAATGTTAACTCATTGGAGTTTACTAAGAAAAAGTTGTTTCCACTTGATTATGATTCTGAATCAGAGGGTGAAACCTTTGATGAAGACTTTGCAATGGAGACTGATTTAGCTCCAATGCTTAATAACTTAATAGCACTTTACTTGTGTTATGAGTTAAAAATCTGTGAAATGAATAGTTATGCTGCTGAGAACGTTGTTCGTCAGCAATTAACTAATGAATCACTTAAAAAGATTGACGAAATGGAAGAAGAGAAATTCAAAGTTCGTCGTAAGCTTAAAAAGCAAAAGGATTTTCAAAAGATTATTGAAAACTTTAGAAAATAATATTTAGAAGGGAAGTAAGCATATGAATATAGGTAAGATTATTTCGATATCAGAACTTAATGTCAAAATATTCTTAGAAGATGATGTTAGAGTAGATATTAAAGAAGTATTAAAAACTATTGTTGATGGTAAAGAATATCGTTTCGAAGTAGTTTCTGTTGAAGAAAATGTTGCTACTACTATCCCTTTTGATTCAGTTATTGGTCTTAAGCGTGGTCTAGATGTAATGAAGGAAGCAGATAGTCTTGAAATTGAGTATTCTGATGCTTCATTAGGTCGTGTTTATAGTTCTTATGGTGAACCTATTGATGGCAGACCAGATGAGACAATTCATAAACGTGGAGTTTATGATAAAAACTTAGGTCTTGAAGAAGTTGATATCAGTGGAGATATCTTATGGACTGGTATTAAAGTTGTAGACTTCTTTGCTCCTATCCAAAAAGGATTCAAGATGGGTCTTCTTGGAGGTGCCGGAGTTGGTAAGACCGTTCTTATTAAAGAGTTAATTAATAATGTATATATGACATTGAAATCAAACGCAGTATTCGTTGGAGTTGGAGAACGTTCTCGTGAAGGTAAAGAACTTTATGATGAAATGAAAGAATCTGACTTGCTTGATAAGATGTGTACTGTATTTGGTCAAATGGGTGAGAATTCAACTGCAAGAAGTAAAGCAATTTACTCTGGACTTACTCTTGCTGAATATCTTCGTGATGAGAAGAAACAAGACGTATTGTTATTCGTAGATAACATTTATCGTTTCGTTCAAGCAAAATCAGAGATTTCAAATGAGTTAAAGAATGTCCCTGTTGAAAATGGATATCCGACTACAATGATTTCGGATGTATCTGATGTAGAGGAGCGTATCAATTCGACTCCTGATGGATCAATTACTTCATTCCAAGCAATTTATATCCCTGCCGATGATTTAACAGATGAATCTGTTCAAACTATCCTTTCTCACATGGATGGACAATTGGTACTTGATCGTAAAGTTGCTGAAAAAGGTATTTATCCAGCTGTTAATGTATTTAAGACTACTTCTAAATCAATCGATATTGAAAAGATTGGTCAAAAGCATTATGACCTTGTAGAACAAGCATTAAAGTACTTAACTCGTTATGAAGAGTTAGAGGAAATTATCGCTGTATTAGGTATTGAAGAGTTAAGTGAAGAAGATAAATCAATTTTCTATCGTTCTAGAAAATTGCGTAATTATTTTACTCAACCTATGTTCGTTGCTCAAAACTATACAAACATTCCTGGTAAGTTCGTTAAGATTGAGGATATCTTAATAGATGTTGAAAATATCTTAACTGGAGTATATGATAAAGAGGACGAGAGTAAATTCTTATTTATAGGTGATTATCATGGAAGCTTCAATCAAGGTTAAAATATTTAGTTTACAAAGTGGTCTTGAAATATTGGAGAACGTAAAAGTAATCCGTATTAAGAGTAAAGATTATAACTTACTAATAATGCCTGACTACATGCCGTTATTAGGAGAAATACAAGGAAATATTGATTTTGAGAATTCTGAGAATTCAAAAAGTTTAAAAAACATTAATGCTTATTATATGAATACAAATAATGAGTTTTCATTAATAGTAAGGGAATAGAATATGTCACTTAATCAATTAATGAGTGTAATGTTAGAATTTACAATGTTTTTTATAGTATTTCTTGTTTTCTTAGAATTATTATCATATGTAGTCTTAGATAAAAAAAGTAAGAATAATACCATTGAGGGTGTAAGAGTTCATTTCTTTGGTTTACTTATGGAGCTTGAAGATTTTACTATTCTTGCATTATCTGTATTATTAATTCGTTTTGTCTTTGTTATATGGACATTGTTTGATAATATAGCAATTAGTGATTTCCATGTTGTTGTATTAATTGCATTTACAATATTATATGGATTGTTTTCTAAGAGTATTAAGAATTTAGTATTTGAATCATTTAATAGTTTTACTTTATACTTTGCTTTACTTGCAAGTAGAGTATTAACTAATTATTTGATTGAAGTACGTTATGAATGGTATGTATTTACTGGTGATATATTATTAAAGATCTTTATCATTATCTATTCGACATTCTTCTTATTAAGAAATATCAATAGTTTAATTGTTAAGACTCGATATATCAGGAGGGAAAGAAATGAAGAAAGTATTTAGTAGAAGTAATTTAAAATGGCTTGCTTTATTAATAATAATTATTATTCTAGCTATTTTGTTTTCTTTCAAACGTGATATTGATGTTATTGAAATAAAGAATCGTACTTTATACCAATATTTTGCTGGTATTAAAGTAGAATATAAAGGTTCTATACGTATTAATAAGACAGAAGATGAAGTAACAGAATTAACTTTTAAAGATCAAGATATTGAATTAGATACAACTCCTATATTCTTTAAAGGAGAAAAACGTGTTTTATTTCCTAAGAATATGGCAGTTATCTATCCTTTAAGAGGAGTTCAATACAAAATTAACTATTATTCTGAATTATATGAAGACTATACTGAGTTTTCTTTAAAAGATGGTAGTTTAGATAAGAGATTATTTGATGCATTAATTTATGATGGAAATGATATTTACTTATTTACTGAAAAGACTACTGTTACTTTTGGAGATAAGAAGTTTGAATTAGATCCATTATCTTATGTAATAGTTGATACTTTAAATAATCAAGTTTCTGTGTATGATTATACACATGATGAATTCCAATTATATGAAAATGTTAGTGATCAAGTAATTATTACTAATGGTAAATATAAAGTAAATGCTAGTTTGGATTTAATGTATTATAATGATACTTCTAAGTTATTTATAAAAGATGTATCTAAATTAATGAATTTACCTAAAAAAGATTGATTTTCAATCTTTTTTCTTTCTATATTAATCTTCATGTGATAAAATAATGACGTTTGGAGGGGAACCTATGAATAAAGTAATATTAATTAAATATGGTGAATTAAGTACTAAGAAGGGAAATAGAAATTTCTTTATTAATACTTTATATCGTAATATACAAAGTAAATTAAGTAAGTTTGATGTTCGAATTCGTAAAGATCGTGCACATATGTATATCGAATTTGTTGATTCTGATTTAGAGAATATTAAGAAGAATATTGATAAAGTATTTGGTATACATAAATATCATGTTGCGAATATTGTTGAGACTGATTATGAGAGTATTGCGGCTAATGTATTAGAAGTTGCTAAGAATAGTACTTTTAAGACGTTTAAAGTAGAGACTAAGAGAAGTGATAAGAACTTTCCTATTCCTAGTTTAGAAATGAGTCAAAAATTAGGTGGAGTAGTTCTTCGTAATATTCCTAATATTAAAGTAGATGTTCATAATCCTGAATTATTAATTCAAGTAGAAATTCGTGAAGAGAATACATATGTTTACTGTGATAGTTATATGGGTGCTGGTGGATATCCTGTAGGTACTCAACCAACTGCATTATTAATGCTTAGTGGTGGAATTGATTCTCCTGTTGCTGGATATCTTGCTATGAAGCGTGGTATTCAATTAGAGTGTGTTTATTTTGAAGCAATTCCTCATACTAGTTTAGAGGCACGTAATAAAGTTATTGAATTAACTCGTAAGTTATGTGGTTATACTAATTCAATTAATCTACATATAGTTAATTTTACTAAGATACAAGAGTCTATTTATAAGAATTGTAGAGGAGACTATTGTATTACTATTATGAGACGTATGATGTATAGAATAATGGAAAGACTATGTACTAAGTATAAAGGTCTTGCAATAGTAAATGGAGAAAGTGTTGGACAAGTAGCTTCTCAAACTTTAAATAGTATGTCTGTTATTAATTCAGTTACTAATGTACCTGTTATTAGACCTGTTGCTTGTTATGATAAGTTAGAGATAATGGATATAGCTCGTAAGATAGATACTTATGATATTAGTATTTTACCTTATGAAGATTGTTGTACTATATTTGTTCCTAAGCATCCAGTTATTAATCCTAAGATTGAAATAGCTGAAGAAGAGGAAGAAAAGTTTGATTATAATGATTTAATTGATGAGGCAGTTGAAAACTTAAATACTATTAAAGTACAAGAGATTGTCGAAGATTATAACGATTTATTATAATTTTAGTATAAATAAATAATAGTTTCACAAACTAGAAGTAGGAGGTGAAACTATGGCAAAAAGAGGTAGAAAACCAAAAGTTCATAATGCTTCTACTAAGAAGTCTACCAATAAGACTAGTGTTCCTGGTGCCAATCATGCAGTTGAAAATATGAAGTATGAAATTGCGAATGAATTTGGTGTTAATTTAGGTGCTAGTGCTACTAGTACGGATAATGGACGTGTTGGTGGTGAAATGACCAAACGTTTAGTAGAAATGGCAAAAAACAAGAAAAATAAATAATAATAAAAGAATAGGTTAATACCTGTTCTTTTTTGTTGAAATAATTGGTATTGTTTGGTATCATATGTAAGTGAAAGGGAGATATAGATATGAAATTTTTATGTGTTAATGCTGGTAGTAGTTCTTTAAAATTTCAATTATTTGAAATGCCAGAAGAAAAAGTAATCATTAGTGGTTATATTGAAAAAATTGGTTTTGAAGATTCATTCTGGAATACTAAAATCAATGGAGAAAAAATTAGAGGAGAAAAATATTTAAAGAATCATACTGAAGCAGTTCAAGTTATGTTAGATGAATTAATTAAACATAAAGCTGTTGAATCTTTAGATGAAATTAAGGGTGTAGGACATCGTGTACTTCATGGTGGAGAAAAATATTCTGATTCAGTATTAATCGATGATCAAGTAGTTCAAGATATCAAAGATCTTACTAAATTAGGACCTCTTCATCACCCAGGAAACTTAGCTGGTATTGAAGCAATGCAAAAAGCATTACCAGGAGTTCCTAATGTTGCTGTATTCGATACTGCATTCCATCAAACAATGCCTGCAGTAAATTATATGTACCCAGTACCATATGAATGGTATGAAAAATATGGAGTACGTAAATATGGATTCCATGGAACAAGTCATAAATATATTACTGAAACAATGAAGAAGATGTTAGGAAAAGATGATGTTAACCTAATCATTTGTCACGTTGGATCTGGAGCTTCTATTAGTTGTATCAAAGATGGTAAATGTTATGATACTACTATGGGTCTTACTCCACTTGATGGTTTAATGATGGGAACTAGATGTGGTTCTATCGATCCATCAATTATTGAATATGTTTGTAAAGAATCAGGAAAAGATGTTTCTGAAATCACTAATGATTTAAATAAGAAGAGTGGTTTAATTGGTATTTGTGGATTTAACGATAATAGAGACGTTGAAAAAGCAATTGCTGCTGGAGATGAAAGAGCTAAACTTGCTTTAGATATGTACATCGATATTATTAATCGTTATATTGCTGAATACTATATTGAATTAGATGGTAAAGTAGATGCTATTGTTATGACTGCTGGAGTATTAGAAAACGGTAGTGAAACAAGAGAAGCTATTCTTACTAAATTAAAACCATTAGGTATTGAAGTTAATAAAGAAGTTAATGATAAGATTGCTGGATTTAAAGAATTACATGAAGGATGTATTACAACTGATAAATCTTCAATCCCTGCATATGTAATCCCTACAAATGAAGAGATTATGATTATTAGAGACACATATAAAATATGTAATAAATAAGATTGGGTAACCAATCTTTTTTCTTTTATTCTCCTTATTCTTGTTGTATAATATTAGTAGATTTGGAAGAAGGAGAGATTATATGAAAATATTATCCATTAATTCTGAAAATAATAAATTAAGATTTTTTTTATTTGATATGAGAGATGAAAGTATTATTGCAGATGGATTATTTGAACGTATTGGATTAGATGGTAGTACTTTTAGTATAAATCTTGGAGAAGAGAAGATTATTCAAGAAATAGAAGTTACAACTCATGAAGATACAATTCCAATTATTGTAGATAAATTAATTGCTTTAGAAGTAATTAAATCTGTAGATGAAATATCTGCTTTTGGACATAGAGTAGTATATGGAAAGGATTTATTCCCAGAATCAGTAATGGTTACTGATGAAGTAATGGCTAAATTAGATAGTATTAAAGAATATAGTTCTATTTATGGACCTTCTAATGATTTAGCTATTTCTAAATGTAGAGAATTATATCCTACTATACCTAATGTAGCAGTATTTGATACTTCATTTAATAGTACAATTGAAGAGAAGGAATATTTATATTCTGTACCATATAAATGGTTTAAAGATTATGGTATTCGTAAATATGGATATCATGGTACTTCTCATAGATATATTACTGAGTGTTTTAGAGAAATGCTTGGAAGAGATGATTTTAAATTAATTAGTTGTCATATGGGTACTGTTGGTAGTATTAGTGCAATTAAGAATTTAAAATGTGTTGATACTTCTACTGGATTTACTCCATTAGCTGGTATTATGACTGGTACTAGATCAGGTGATATTGATCCATCTATTTTACCTTTTGTAATGGAAAGAGAAGGAAAGAATGTTGGAGAAATACTTGATGATTTAAGTAGAAGTAGTGGTTTATTAGGACTAAGTGAATTTTCATCAGATATGCGTGACATTAATGCTAAATGTGATGAAGGTGATGAAAGAGCTTTAGTTGCTAGAGCCATTTATGTTAGAAAAGTTGTTGATTACATTGCTCAATACTATGTATTATTAGGAGGAGCAGATGTTATAGCATTTACTGCTGGTATTGGAGAAAACTCTATTCCAGTACGTAGATTAATATGTGAAGCTTTAGCTCCATTAGGTGTTAAGATTGACTTAGATGCAAATAATTGTATGGGAGAAAAAGTTAAGATTAGTACACCTGATTCTAAGATTGAGGTATGGGTAATACCTACTCAAGAAGGATTAATGATTGCTAGAGATACAATGAATATAATAAAGAATAGATAGGAAATGCGTATGTTTCAGGAAATATATAATAAAATAAAGGAATATGACACAATTGTTATTGCAAGACATATAGGAGTAGATCCTGATGCTTTGTGTAGTCAGCTTGCATTACGTGATGCCATTCGTTTAACTTTCCCAGAAAAGAAAGTTTTAGCTATTGGTACTGGTAGTGTTAAGTTTACGGCAATTGGCAAGTTAGATAAGTTAGAAAAAGTTGAGAATGCACTACTTATAGTTACTGATACTCCAGATCAAAGAAGAGTAGATTCAGTAGATTTTTCTCAATTTGCTTATAAAATTAAAATTGATCATCATCCATTTGTAGAGAAGTTTTGTGATATAGAATATATTAATGATAAAGCTTGTTCTGCATGTGAGATATTGATGCAATTCTTATTAGAAGTACCATTAATGTGTGATAGTACTATTGCACAAACATTATATATGGGACTTGTAAGCGACTCTAATAGATTCTTATTTGATAGTTGTACACCTGAAACATTCTCTTTAGTATCTAGATACTTAGAAAAATATCCTTTTTCTTTAAGTGATTCTTATTCTAAATTATATTTAAGACCAATGAATGAAGTTAGACTAGAAGGATACATTTCATTAAATATGAATGTTACTGAGAATGGTCTTGGTTATATTGAAATAAAAGATGATATTATTAAACAATTTGAAGTAGATAGTGCATCTGCTGGTAATATGATAAATAACTTTAATTATATTAAAGAATTTAATGTATGGGTTACAATGACTGAAGATATTAAGAATGATCAAATTCGTGTATCTATTAGATCTCGTGGACCTGAAATTAATAAGATTGCAGAATCTCATGGAGGAGGCGGACACAAGTTTGCTTCTGGTGTTAAAGTTAAGACATTTGATGATGCAATGAAGATAGTAAAAGAATTAGATGCTTTATTAAAAGAGTATAATGAAATATTATAGGAGGGATAGATATGGTAATAAATGAGGCAAACTTAGATATTATTGCGACACGTCGTAGTCAATATCCAGAAAATGGTAGACCTGAGTTTTTATTAGTTGGTCGTAGTAACGTTGGAAAGAGTAGTTTTATTAATGCTATCCTTTCTAGAAAGAATCTTGCACATACATCTGCACATCCTGGAAAGACTAAGACACTTAATTTCTATGGAGTAAATGATCAATTCTACTTAATAGATGTACCAGGATATGGTTATGCTGCAGTAGATAAAAAGACACAATCAAAATTTGGTATGATGATTGAAGAGTATTTAGAGAAGAGAGATACATTAAAGAGAGTATTCTTATTAATAGATTTTAGAATGAAACCAACAGAAGATGATATGTTAATGTATAACTTCTTAAAATACTATAATTTACCTGTTACTGTTATTGCGACTAAAGCAGATAAAGTATCTGGTAGTAAAAAAGAAAAATGTTTAAAAGATATATTAGTTACTTTAGACTTAGTAGTTGGTGATGACTTAATTGTATTCTCTAGTCAAACTAAGTTAGGAGTTAAAGATGTTCATAAAAAGATTGAGGATTTAATTAATTCTTAGTCTTTTTTTTGACAAAAAATATTCTTGTGATAGAATATAGTGCAAGTGGTGAGTATTATGAATAAAGGAAAAAGAGTTGTTTATTTATTCTTCTTTCTAATTGGGCTTGTCGTATTGTTTGTTGGGTACTTATCTATTGGATATGTATTCCAAGAGTTTTTATTAAAAAGAGAGATTTCTTCTTTAACTAAATTAGATATTAGTAAAGATGATTTTAATCGTAAGTTAGTTACTACTGGTAATTATAGAGTAGTAGAGAAGACTATTAAAGATTACTTAAATCAATATTCTAATAATATTAAGAATGTTAATAATTTAGTTACTGATGAATCATTCACTAATTTATTAACTTATGATCATATGAGTCAAGATGGTGATTATAGTAATTCTTTAACTACAATAGATGATGTTAAAAGTAAATTTAATGTGTATATAGATCAAATGATAGATATGTGTTCTGTTGAGAGTATAAAGAAACCTATATTAGAGACTAATGTAGAAACATATTATGTTACATTATATGAGAAACTAATGTTAGATGATAGTATATCTACTAAACTTAGATTTAATGTAGAATACTTAGAGAAATATAAGAAAGAAATGAATAGTAAGTTTGATACTTGTACAGATTTATTTAATTATTTAAGAGATCATTCTGAAGATGTAGAGTATAAAGATGGAGAAATAAAATTACGTACTGAGGATATGATTAAAGAATATAATTCTTATATGGATAAGATTAATAAAAAAGGGTAAGCTTTGCTTATCCTTTTATATTACAATGGCAATCATATTATTTGAGCCTTTATTTACTACTTTAGATAGAGTAGTTTGTAGTTTATATCTAATGTTATCTGGCATTAGATTTATTTTTGATTGAATACCTTCTTGGACTATTGAATCTAGACTTCTACCAAATATTTCACTTCTCCAAATATCATTATCATTCTTTGTTAGATAATCAATTAATTCTTTAGATTGAACTTCACTTCCAATGATAGGTTCGAAAGTAGATTCTACATCAACTCTAATCATATGGATAGATGGAGCAACTGCTTTTAGTTTTACTCCGTATCTTGGTCCTTGTTTAATTATTTCTGGTTTATCTAATTTCATATCATCAATAGATGGAGTAGCTACTCCATAACCTGTTTGTTTTACCATCTTTAAAGCGTATTTAATTTGGTCGTATTCTTTCTTTGCAGTATTAAAATCTTGGAATAAAGATAGTAGATCTGCTTTATTCTTAACATCTATTTTTATTATCTCTGTTAGAGTTTTATTATAAAGATATGGTGGGGCAGTTAAGTTTACTTTTATTATTCCAGTAGAAGGATCTACTTCTGATAAGTAACATTTTTCAATATCCTTATTTTCTAAGAAGTGTTTTGTGATATGTTCAATATCTTTTAACTTATCTATTTCTATTACACTTTCTCTTATTGAATTAATATAACTTTGTTTTATAGGGTGATCTGGGTTTAGTATAGCAATCCATTCTGGCATGTTTACTTTTACTTCTAAGACTGGGAATTCATATAGTGCTTCTCTTAGTATTTGGTACATGTCTTTTTCGTTCATTCCATCAATATTCATAGGTATTACTGGTACATTATGTTGTTCTTCTAAATCTTCTTTTATTTTAATCGTTTCTGGAAGTGTAGGGTGAGCAGTATTTAAGACAATAATAAATGGTTTACCTATATTTTTTAATTCTTCTATTACTCTTGCCTCACTATCAATATAATCATTTCTATCAAATTCAGTTACTGAACCATCTGTTGTGATGACAATACCAATAGTAGAGTGATCTTTAATTACTTTTTCTGTTCCTATTTCTGCAGCTTCTGTGAATGGTATCTCATCTTGATACCATGGGGTTTTAACCATACGTGGGCCATTCTCATCATTTGCCCCTTGTGCTTTATCTATCATGTATCCTACACAATCAATTAATCTAATATTACAAGTAAAGTCATCAATCTTTATTTTGGCGGCATTATTAGGAACGAATTTAGGTTCTGTAGTCATAATAGTTTTACCAGCAGCACTTTGAGGAATCTCATCTAAGGCTCTTTTTTTCTCATATTCATTTTCCATATTAGGAACTATTAGAGTTTCTACCATACGTTTAATAAAAGTAGATTTTCCTGTACGTACTGCACCTACGACACCTAAATAAATATCTCCGCCACTTCTTGCCGCAATATTCTTTATTATTTCATGTTTATCCATTATCATTCTCCTCATTTAGTACATATTTATGAGGTACGAATAATATTTAGAACTAAAACATTTTATCTACATTATTTGGTACTTTATCCTTTAATATAGCTTCTACTATTTTTTCTTCCTTTTCTTTAGATACTTCTTTACCTGTTAGTTCTGATAAGTTATGGATTACTTCTCGAATAGTTTTTTCATCTTTTGTGTTATTTTGAAGTTTTTTAGCTAAGTCTAAAATAGTATTTTTATTAACATTAGTTTTATTTTCTACTTTTTTAAAGAAATTATCTCCGAACATAATAAAACCTCCTACATAAATATATGTAGAAGGTTTATTTTATTTGTTTCTTTTTTTACCTAGTATTTCACATTGTTTATTAAATTCATCTAATGTGATTAATCCTTGTGAAAGACGTTCATGTAGCATAGCAAGTGTTTTATCAGACATTTCATCTTTACTATTAACATTTGCATGTATTTGTTCTTTTATATCTTTTACAAATACATTTCTTCCTTTATGGCTTTCACCATTTTCATTATAACGTTTGAATTTGTTTTCGAAGTTATTTCCTTGAAAACCATTTCCATTTCCATTAAATCCATTGTTTCCAATAATCATTAATCTTCATCTCCGCTTCGGTTCTTAAATTGAATTATAATAGGTGTTCCTTCAAAATCAAAGTTTTCTCTTATTTTATTTTCTAAGTATCTTTCATAAGAGAAGTGTACTAAACCTTTATTGTTTACTCTTAAAGTAAATTTAGGTGGTTTTGTACCTGTTTGAGATGAGAAGTATACCTTTAATCTCTTACCTTTATATGAAGGTGGAATATTTAATTGGAATGCATCCATAATTACTTGATTAAATACAGATGTTTTTACTTCACGTTTAATATTTTCTGATACTTTAATTACTTCAGGCATTAAAGTATGAATACGTTTCTTAGTTAATGCGGATAAGAATACGATAGGTGCGTATGTTGCGAATTGAAATTCTTCACGCATTAATTTTTCGAATTCTTGTATTGTTTGATCTTTTACAGTATCCCATTTATTTACTACAAAGATAAGTCCTTTACCTTTTTCAATAGCGTATCCAGCGATATGTTTATCATGTTCCATGATACCTTCTTCAGCATTGATTACTACTAAACAGATATCACTACGGTCTATTGCTTGTAGAGAACGTACAAGAGAGTATTTTTCAATTGCTTCAAATACTTTACCTTTTTTTCTCATACCAGCAGTATCTATTAGAACATATTCTTCATTATTATAACGTAATACTGAGTCGATTGAATCACGTGTAGTACCAGCAATATTAGATACTACAACTCTTTCTTCATTAAGTAGAGCATTCATTAATGAACTTTTACCAACGTTTGGTCTACCAATTAAACAGAACTTAACTCTTTCATCTACTTTTTCTTCTTTTTCATGGAAGTCTTTTGTGATAGCATCCATTAATTCTATATATCCAGTATTATGAATGGAACTGATTGGAATATAATCATCAAATCCTAGTTCATAAAAATCATATATATTATCTTGAGATGCTTTAACATCCATCTTGTTTATAGCAACGATTACTTTTTTATCTGTTTTTCTTAAGATATCTCTTACTAATAAATCATTATGAGTAAGTCCTTCTTTACCATCAACTACAAATACTACTATATCAGCATCTTTAATAGCGATTTCTGCTTGCATTTTAATTTCATCATTAAATGTCATTTTAGTGGCATCAATTCCACCAGTGTCGATTAAATAAAATTTTTTATTATTATATTTAGCTTCTTGATAGATACGATCTCTTGTTACTCCAGGAGTATCTTCTATAATAGAAACCTTTTTTCCACATATCTTATTAAATAGGGTACTTTTTCCAACATTAGGTCTTCCGACTAATGCGACAGTAGGTATAGCCATGATATCCCCTCCAATTCAAGGGTATTATAACATATTCTTTTTCTTTTTGAAAGAACTTTCTTTTCTTGTGATATAATTATAGTAATAGGTGGTGGTATGAGTGAATAAAGACTCTTGGTATAACAAAGCTAGCGTTGTTACAAATGTGATTATTGTGATTGTTTCACTTTCTATATTACTTAGTCAATCTTTTGCGATTAACAATAATCTAAGTGCGGTATTAATATTACGTGATATCGTAAATCATAATATGAATTATTTATTAGTATTACTATATTTTATAGTAATAAAGTTTACTGTAGGTAAGAAGCATTTTCATTATTTGAATATATTCTTATGTTTCTTCTTCTTACTAAGTACGATTACTTCATTTTTATCAGTATTTCAAGCAGTATCATTAGTAAGTATATTATCATTATTTATTAAAGTACTTATGTGTTTATTCTTATTACATTCTATGTTTAGGGATACACATTATTGGAAAGATTATTTTCATAAGTCTCCATTTAATGAATTAAATAATGATTTCTATTTCTATACTATATTTGCAGTATGTATTATATTACTTGCGATTAACTTAATAAAAGTAACTGATGTTGATGGGGCATTTATTACTATATTAGATTGTGTATATCATATATTATTTGCAAGATATGTATTCTTATATCATGAATATGTAGATCATAATACTAAAGATGCTATGTTTATGGAAGTTGATAAACTAAAGAAGGGACTACCTAAACTTAATAATGTAAGTGAAGAGGTACAAAGAATTAAGCTTAATTATTATCAACAAATAACAATAGTAATCTTTATTATAGGTTTAGTTGCAGGTATATTTATGGGTAATCTATTCCCATCTTGTGGTTCTTCTTCTGAGTATTTCTCTAATGTATGTGATACAACAGAGTTTAACTTATCATTAATGGTCTTTATTTGGTTTTTAGATTTCTTATTATGTATGCTTTTCTACGGAATAGGTACGATTATTTCATTGCTAAGTTCTATTAATGATAAATTAAGTAAAAAGTAGGATTTTTATTGCTTTTTCAATATATACGTGGTAAATTTAATATGTAAGCATAACATGTGCTTAATAAACATAGGGAGGTATAAATTTATGAAAAAAGTTGAATTAGTAGAAGCAGTTGCTACAGCTACTGGACTTACTAAAACAGATTCAGCTAAAGCTATTGATGCTACATTCGAAGCAATCACTAAAGCTTTAGTAAAGGGAGACAGAGTTCCACTAGTTGGATTTGGTACTTTCGCAGTTTCTAAGAGAGCTGCTCGCGAAGGACGTAATCCAAGAACTGGAGAAACTGTTAAAATCGCTGCTAGAAAAGCTGTTACTTTCAAAGCAGGTACTGCTTTAAAAGATTCTGTAAACTAATTATAGATTTATCAAAAATAAAGAACCTTAATAAAGGTTCTTTTCTTTATATGTGTTATAATGTTTCTAGGAGTAAACAATTAAGAATGGCGGTGACTTATGGTAGACTTAGATATGGCTTTAAAAGTTGTTGACGAGATTAATCAGCATGGATATAAGGCGTATTTAGTTGGTGGTATGGTAAGAAACCATTTATTGGGATTACCATCTAGTGATGTGGATATTACAACGAATGCTACTCCAAAAGAAATAATGGAAATATTTGAAGATTCTGTTCCTATGGAAGAATATGGGGCAGTTACTGTTAATAAAAAGGGTATTAAATATGAGATTACTACATTTAGAAAAGAATTTAATTATGTAAATCATAGAAAGCCTAGTGAAATTAAATATATAGATGATTTATACCAAGATCTACAACGAAGAGACTTTACTGTTAATACTATTTGTATGAATGGTGAAGGGGAAATTATAGATTATTTAGGTGGAGAAGAGGACTTAAAGAAACATGTATTAAAGTCTGTAGGAGATCCTTTTGTTAAGTTTGATGAAGATGCCTTACGTATATTACGTGCTGTACGTTTTGCTACAATACTTGATTTTACTTTAGATGATAAAGTAGTTGAGGCTATTAAAGAAACTAAGAAATATATACGTGAATTGTCTTATGAACGTAAGAAAGAAGAATTAGATAAAATATTCTCTTGTCCTAATGCTTATAAGGGAGTTCAATTATTACTGGAATTAGGGTTAGATGAGGACTTAGAGTTAGATAGATTAAAGGATATTACTCCTAATAATACTTTTATTGGTATATGGAGTGTTTTAAATGTAGTTGATAAGTACCCATTCTCTAATAATGAGAAAGAGTTAATAGAGTCTATTAATCGTGCTATAGAGCGTAATAATATGGATCCTATGACTTTATATACATATGGTTTATATGCTAATAGTGTTGCGGGTACTATTAAGAATATTGATATTAAAGATATAGCTGAATCTTATAATAATCTTGTTATTCATGGTCGTAAGGAATTAGATATTACTAGTGAAGAGATTATGAATGTATTAAATAAAGAACCAGGAGAGTATATGTCTAATATATATGAGGATATAGAAAGAGAAGTTCTTTATAAGAGATTAATTAATGAGAAGAGTATATTAACTAAATATATTATTGAACATTATAAAGATTAGAAGGGGACTTCTATCTTTTTCTTTGATTTTATGATATTATAGGGAAAACTGGAGATGATTATATGAAGGGTTCTAAGTTGATGGATTTTTTTAAGGATGGAAATCTTGTTATACCTATGTATTTTTTGAAACGGTATAAAGATTTTGATTTAGATATGAATGAGTTTATCTTTCTTATGTATTTATATAATTTAGGAGAGAATATATCTTTTGATCCTCAAAAGTATGCGACTGATTTAAATATTGAATTAATGACTGCTATGGAATATGTAGAAAAACTATCTGATAAGAAGTTAGTTAGAGTAGAAGTTGTTAAAGAAGATAGTGGTGTACGTAGGGAAGTATTATTATTAGATGATTTTTATAGACGTTTATCTTTAATTACAATGGATGAGGCTGTACAAGAAGAGAAGAGTAATACAGAGAATTCTAATGTATTTGATGTTTTAGAGAAAGAATTTGGTAGAAAACTTACTCCTATGGAGTTTGAGATTAGTAAGGCTTGGTTAGATAACGGAATTAGTGAGGAACTAATTAAAGAAGCTATTAAAGAGGCTAGTTTTAGTGGAGTTGCAAATTTACGTTATATAGATAAGATTTTATATGAATGGGGTAAGAACGATATTAAGACTGCGAAAGATGTAGAGGCTAATAGGGCAAAACGTAAGAAAGATGCTGATAAGAATCCAGAAGATGTTGATTTGGATATAGTTGATTGGAATTGGTTTGATGAATAATACTGATATTATTGAATCATACTTAGATGAATTATTTCCTGATCCTAAATGTGAGCTTATTTATCATACTGATTATGAATTGTTAATAGCTATTATGCTTAGTGCACAATCTACTGATAAGAGAGTGAATACTGTTACTCCTGTTATATTTTCTAAGTATCCTACATTAGATAAGTTAGCTAATGCAGATATTCATGATTTAGAGAATATTATTCATTCAGTAGGTTCGTATCATAAAAAAGCGCAATATACGAAAGATATTGCGAATAGATTAGTTACTGAATTTGATGGTAAGGTACCTGTAGATAGAAGTATATTGGAGACTTTTCCTGGAATTGGTAGAAAGACTTGTAATGTCTTTTTTAGCGAGTTTTATGGCTTACCTGAGATTGCGGTGGATACACATGTAGAAAGAGTCTCTAAGAGACTTAAATTAGCCTATATGGGAGATAATGTATTACAAGTAGAGAATAAGTTAAAGAAGAAGTTCTTAAAAGAAAATTGGGGTAAGAGACATCTTCAGTTAGTTCTCTTTGGTAGGTATTATTGTAAGGCTGTTAAACCTGAATGTAGTTCTTGTAAATTAAAAGATATATGTAGAGAGAAAAAGAAAAACCTATAAGATTTACTTATAGGTTTTTTATTATTCAGTTGAATTGTTTGTTGTCTCACTATTAGTGCTTGGTGATTCAGTGTTTTCTGTATTTTGTGGTTGTGGTTTTGGTTCTTCTTTCTTAGGTTCTGTTACCTTTACAGAAGATTCTTGAGTCTTGATTTCACTGTAACTCTTATATGTACCAATTACTTTATATGTACCGAATGGATTAGATTCACTTGCGGTATATGAAGTTTGATCGGTCCATCCTAGTAGTTTACCATCTTTATATACATTATATCCGAATTTACCATATTCACTCTTAGCAAGAACTCCTGGATCAACAGCTCCCCAAGTTAATGTAACTTTCTTATTAGATTCATTATAACTTGCACGTAAGTTTCTTGGTCCTGGTAATCTGATTTGACTTGTGTCATATTCAGTAGGTTCAGTACCTTTCTTGAAGTATTCATATACTGTTTCAGTTCCTGGGTAAGCTAATTTTGGAGGATTAGATCTAGCCGAGATACCAACTTTTACTACACTTGATGGTTCTTGGAATGCTGATCTGTCACCTTCCATAACTCCAGAGTAAACTAAAGCATTGAATAAGTGGTCTTTTTGAATTGTAGCAGGTACGTTATGTAATACGTATCCATTATTAACCATCTCTTGGTTCATTGTATCGTATCCATACCACATACCAATTGTAGTCTTAGTAGAGAATCCGATAACCCATGAATCACGTACTGCATCATCTGGCATATGTAATTTATTCATATATGCATCATCATAGTTTGTAGTACCTGTTTTACAAGCTACATTATATGGTGTTCCACCATTTAATTGTACGTTTTGTAATACACTTGCGATCATGAATGCAGTTGCTTCTGACATTACACGTTTCTTTTCATATTTAATATTTTCTTCTTTTCCAGTTGAACGGAAGATTATACGATATACAGTATGTGGTTGAATATAATATCCACCGTTTGAGAATGCTGCATATGCGCCTGCCATCTCTAATGGAGATACACCAGTGAAGGCTCCAATTGCATGGGCTTCATGGATATGTCCGTTTTCAATTTCTGGATGAATTCCTAAGCTTGTTACGAAATCAACAATCTTTTTATTATCAACTTTTTGGAATGCTTTAAGTGCTGGAATATTTCTTGAAGTAGAAAGGGCAGTTCTTAATGAAATTTGTCCATAGTATCCACCATCCCAGTTTTTAATACTTCTTCCATTTGAATAAGTATAAGGTGCATCATCAAATTGTTCATATGTTGACCAGTTATTATATTCAATACCTGGACCATAATCGAATAATGGTTTTGCAGTAGAACCAGGTTGTCTCTTAATTTGTGTTGCGTAGTTATAACTGTTGTATCCTGAACGGTTACGACCATTACCGATAGCAATGATTTCTCCAGATGCAGATTCAATTACTGCTACACCTGTTTGAACTTTATCATTAATCCATTGATATGTTTCTCCGCTTAATACTTTATTAACAGCATCTTGTCTTCCTGGATCTAGAGTTGTATAAACTTTTAATGAAGTTGTATATGCATTAACTTCATAAATATTTTTAATTTCTTTAACTACAGTATCAATATATCCTTGATATGGATTAGCAGCTTGTACATTTTCTACTACTAAAGATCTTACTGGTACTGCATTAGCAGCAGCTTCTTCTTCTTTAGTAATATATCCATGTCTTCTCATTAAATATAGAACTGTTTTTCTTCTAGCTTCTGCGTTATCTGGATGTGTATCAGGTTTATAGTATGTAGGTGATTTAAACATACCAGCAATAATTGCAGCTTCACTTAAGTTTAAATCAGTTACGTGTTTTCCGAAGTAATATAAACTAGCTTCTTCAACACCATATATATTTCCACCTAAGAAGTGGTTATTAACATAGTATTCAACAATATCTTCTTTAGTAAATTCTTTTTCTAGTTTAAATACAGCTAGATAAATATCAGTAAACTTTCTTACTACACCAGCCATACCTGAATCTGCTTTTGCATCAGTAAAACTGTTTTTAATAACTTGCATTGATAGTGTAGAAGCACCACCGGCACTTCTGTTACCTAATGCTTGTCCAAAAGCAGCTTTTACGAAACGTGGAGTATCGAATCCGTTGTGAGTAAAGAATCTTGAATCCTCTGTAGCAACGATAGCATCGATTAATACTTCAGGTAATTGTTCATAAGTTACTTTTTCACGTCTTTCTGAACCAAGCTTTGCAAACTCTCTACCATACTTATCATATAAAGTAGTAGTTTCAGCAGTGTTTAAGTTTTGTTTCTTTTCTTCATAAATTGGATCTGCAACTGACTTGATATATAGTAAGAATGCTCCTAGAGCAGTCATACCAGCAATACCACATGCTAATGCAAATAGAAGTAGGGCAGTTAAGATTTTCTTAATGTTACCTCCACGCATTCTACGTACTATTGCATAGATTCCAATGATTACTGCTAGGAATCCACCAATACCTGCAGCAGCGATACTTCCTGCTGCTAAGTAAACAAGTAGAACTATTAAAATATATAGAGCTAATATAGCTAGTTTCACACTTGTTTTTAATTTCTTTTTCTTATCTACTCTTTTTTTGATATTCTTAGGTTCATATCGAGTAGAGCTGTTATATCTTTTTCTTTTTACTTCTTTTTTCATTTTGTACCTCCAATTAATTGGTCTACTATTTTTAAATAATCAACTCTTGGGTTATAACCATCTTTAATAGGATAAGCATTTTCTTTAAAATAATCAAGGGGTATCGATTTACGATCATTATTATCTAAAAATGAAGTCAACTTATCTGTTGTTAAAAGATAAGTTTCATTTAAAGATGTAAATCTAACAATTAAAAAGGATATTCCTTTATGTCTTTCTATATTTTGCAAATGCTTAATTTGATGTGGATGAATATTACTTAAAGCAAATGAGGTATTACTTTTACTTTCTTTTGCCTCAAAGTCTATATAGTATCCTTTATAGATTCCATTATAGTCTGTTGTAGATGGAATCGTAAAAAAGGCTTCTTTAATTATTGTTTTATCTCTTGATGGATAATCTACTTTAGTAATTTGAATAGGAGTAGGTTTTTTATAGATATAAGCTTTATCTATATCTCGATAATATTGATTAGTATTATTAAGTTCTTCCTCAAGATTCATACCTCTATTCTTATGACTTACTGGAGTAGAAAATGTATTAGTTGTTTTCTTTTTTAAGCCATTTGGATAGTTCATCTCATCACCTATGTTTTATTATACTATATATGCAACTTTTTTTCCATAGAAAAAGGAGTTGTAATTATTTTTCTTCTTTTGTCGATTTTATTACTTTTTTAGATAAATATATTATTATGGAAAAGGTGATTAAAATGGATACAGTTGATGTTTTATATTTCTTTAAACAGATGTCGAAAAAGACAAATAATGCTTGTTTTTACTTGGACTGCTATTATATAATAAATGGGTTACCAATTGACAAAAAAGCCTTATAATGTAATAATAATGATATAGGTAAGGGATTGGTGATATGAATGTATCAAAATAAAATTACGCTTATGCCACAAGATATTCTTGAAAAAGAGTTTAAAATTGATACTCGAGGATATCGCTTAAAAGAGGTTGATCAATTTCTAGATATTATTATTGGAGACTATGAACAATTCTTCAATATCATTAATAGTCTTGAAAAAGAGAAAGCTGATTTACTTGCTGAAATAATGTCTTTGAAGCAAGAACTTCGTAATTCGAAGTTAAGTGTTGAAGTTGCACGTAGTAATGGTGACGTTCCAGAAATGACTAACGTTGATATTATTCGTCGTGTTTCTCAACTTGAGAAAATGGTTTATGGTGTTAAGAATCATGAAGAAAAGAAAGAAGAAGATGATTCTGATACAGAAGAAGAAATAGTAGAAGAATAACGATATATATAGACAAACGCTGGAATCTTTAAGATTCTTGAGGAAAGTCCATGCTAGCACATTCCTGCGATGGATGTAGTGATCGTGTTCAGGGAACAAATAACCTGGAGTAGCTTATGCTAACGGCGGTTAATAGACCTAAGTGTTTCATATGGTCTAACCGTAAAGTGCCGCAGTGACGAATCTTTTGGAAACGAAAGAGTGAAACGTGGTAAACCCCGCGAGCTAGAAACCCAAAATTGGTAGGGGAGTCTTAACGAAAGAATTGAATGGAGTTAAGGACTAGGAAACTGGTAGATAAATGTTTGTCACTCCGTAAGGAGTACGGAACATGGCTTATTTATATATTGTTTATCACTAGTGAGGTGTAATATGAAAGAATTAGGGGCATATTTAAAACGTACTAGAGTTTCTAATGGTGTTAATATTGCCGAAGCAGCTGAAGATTTAGATCTTTCTGTTCCTGAACTAGAGAATATAGAATCCGGTAATGTTAAAGCATTTAAAGATCTTTATGAGTTAAAAGCAAACATAAAGTCTTATGCAAAGTACTTAGGTTTAGATCCTGAAAAGGTTGTGGATCAATTTAATGGTTTCTTGTTTGAGCATACTTCTAAAATTTCTATTGAGGATATTAAAAAGGCTCAAAAGAAAGAAGAAGATAAACAGGATAAAAAGATTAAATCTCCATATACTAAGGAGTATAAACCAAAGACTAACAAATTACCGATTTTTTTAGTTGCGATGTGTTTTGTAGTTGTGTTTGTAGCAATCATACTTGTTATAGGTTCACATCATAAGAAAACACCAACTAGAACAACAGAATTATTTGGAGAGGAGATACATTATGAATTTGCCTACTAGACTAACTGTTCTAAGATTAATATTATCTGCTTTTGTTATTTTCATCTTATGTTTTCCATTTTATGAGGTTGGAGTTCAATTCCCTAAGTTCGATGTAAACGGAATTATAGTTGAATCTCAATATATTATTGCTGGTGTTGTATTTATTATCGCTAGCTTTACTGATTTCTTAGATGGTTATTTAGCTCGTAAGAATAATCAAGTTACAGATACTGGTAAAATGTTAGATGCTATTGCTGATAAAGTACTAGTTAACTCTGTATTAATTATCTTAGCAGCACATGGTGCTATTCATGTAATTATTCCAGTAGTTATTGTATTACGTGATATTATTGTTAATGCAATTAAGATGGAAGCTGCAAGCAAAGGTAAAGTAGTAGCTGCAATTAAATCAGGAAAATGGAAGACTGCAACTTTAATGGTTGGTATCGTATTAACATTCTTCTATAATATTCCATTTGAATATGTTAATGTTCGTGTTTCTGATTTCTTATTATATATTGCAGTTATCTTATCAGTTATTTCTGCAATTCAATATTTTACATTGAATAAGAGCATTATTTTTTCAAACGAAGAATAGTTAAAAGTACTGAAAAATCAGTACTTTTTCTTTTAAACAAAAAATAAAACACATGTTCGAAAAAAACTCTTGCATTTCTTAAAATAGTAAGATACAATGAATATGTAAGTTATTAACTAGGAGGGTTTTATGAAAACTGTAGAAAAAGATGTTTCTAAGGATAAAGCTTTAGAACAAGTGTTAAGTGATATTGAAAAACAATTTGGTAAAGGATCAATTATGAAGCTTGGTGAAAACAAGCATATTAAAGTAGATGTTTGTTCTAGTGGATGCCTTTCATTAGATATTGCCTTAGGTGTAGGTGGATATCCTAGAGGTCGTATTATTGAAATTTATGGACCTGAATCAAGTGGTAAAACTACTTTCGCATTACAAGCAATTGCTGAGCATCAAAAATTAGGTGGACGTGCTGCTTTCATCGATGCTGAACATGCATTAGATCCTGAATATGCTGAACGTTTAGGTGTTAATATTGATGAGTTATTATTATCTCAACCAGATACTGGAGAACAAGCATTAGAAATTTGTGATGCTTTAGTTCGTAGTCAAGCTATTAGTATTATTGTTATTGACTCTGTAGCTGCTTTAGTACCACAAGCTGAAATTGATGGTGAAATGGGAGATTCTCATGTTGGTCTTCAAGCTAGACTTATGTCTCAAGCATTACGTAAGTTATCAGGTACTATTAGTAAGACTAATACAACATGTATCTTTATTAATCAATTACGTGAAAAAGTTGGAGTTATGTTTGGTAATCCTGAAACTACTCCAGGTGGTAGAGCTTTAAAATTCTATTCATCTGTTAGACTTGAAATTCGTCGTAGTGAACAATTAAAGATGGGTGAAGGTGTAGTTGGTAATAAGACATCTATTAAAGTAGTTAAAAATAAAGTTGCTCCTCCATTTAAAACTGCTACTGTTGATATTATGTATGGTGAAGGTGTTTCACGTGAAGGTGAAATTGTTGACTTAGCTGCAGAAGCAGGTATTGTTGAAAAGACTGGTGCTTGGTATTCATATCAAGGCGAGAAACTTGGTCAAGGTAAAGAAAATGTTAAACTTATCTTAAAGGATAATCCTGAACTTAGAGATGAGTTAGAACAAAAAGTACGTGAGTACTATGATATTTCTTTAGATAAGGATAAAGAAAAAGAAACTAAGAAAAAAGAAAAAGATGCGTAAATTTGAAAGGGAAGTATTTCCCTTTCTTTTTTTTTCGAATACAATGTTTATAGGAGGGATTTCGATCATGAAGATAAATGAATTAATCGAAACCAATTTGGATATTGATATATTGGGTGTTACTGATGATTCTCGTGAAGTTAGTAATGGATTTTTATTTGTTGCTACTAAGGGATTTAGAGTAGATCATTTTAATTATATTAATGATGCGATTAGTAAGGGTTGCGTTTGTGTAGTTACTGATCGTAGTTGTGAATTAAGTGTTCCGAATATTGTCGTTACTGATGTTAATAATGCATATTTAGAAATATGTCGTAAGTTTTATAATGTTAGCGTTAATAATTTTTCTTATATTGGTATTACTGGTACTGATGGTAAGACTACTACGGCTACTATTATTAGAAATATATTAAATACTATTAAACCAACTGCTTATATGGGTACTAATGGAGTTGATTTTTTAGATAAACATCTTAAAAGTAACAATACAACTCCTTGTGCAAGAGACTTGTATAGCTTCTTAGGTGAGATTCAAAAGACTAATTGTAAAGATATAGTGATGGAAGTGTCTAGTGAAGCGCTATTACACGATCGTATACATGATTTGTCATTTGATGTGATTGGTTATACCAATATAACTGAGGATCATCTTAATGTTCATGGTACTTTGGAGAATTATATTGAGTGTAAAAAGAGTTTAATTAACCACTTAAAAAGTGATGGAATATGTATTCTTAATGGTGATGATGCTTACTGTAAATCATTAACTACTAATTGTGTAACGTACGGAATGAATAATGACAATGATTGTGTCATATCAAATGTAAAAGAAATGCCTAATTTGACAATATTTAACTTAACTTATATGGGTAATTATTACTCAATTAAGTCTCCTTTTTCTGGTACTTATAATGTTTATAATGTTACTCTTGCTTTCCTTGTTTGCTTACATTATGGATTAGCTCCTGAATATATTGTTGATGCTATAAGTAAGTTAGGAGTTGTTAAGGGTAGAAGAGAAAATATTAATTTTGGACAAAACTTTGAAATAATTTTAGACTATGCACATACTTGTCATGGAATAGAAAGTATTATTAATAGTGTTAAAGATAAGAAGAAAATAGTCGTTACTGGATGTGCTGGTGGAAGAGAGAAGAGTAAGCGTAGAAAGATTGGCGAGTTTTTAATCAAAAATTGTGATACTTGTATATTTACTATGGATGATCCTAGGTATGAGAGTGTCGATGAAATAATAGACGATATGGTGGGTACGGATACTGATTATATTCGTATAATTGATCGTAAAGAAGCTATTTATAAAGCCTTTGATTTAGCTGATTCTAATACTTGTGTTTTTATCCTTGGAAAGGGTAGAGATGAGTATATGGCAATTGAGGATAAGAAGCTTCCATATAGCGATTATGAAGTTATTTGTAGTTACTTTGAATAGAAAAGGAAATTGCTCCTTTTCTTTTTTTAGACTCCTTGACTTTGTTTAAAATTAACCTTACAATAAAATTAGATTATTTATAATCTAGATGGAGGAATTATATGGATAATATTTTATTCCCCATTTTACTACTTGTTGTAGGTGCAATTGTAGGTTTTGTAATCTCATATGTTATGAATAGTATGAAGGTTTCTAGTGCTAATAAGGAAGCTGAAAAGATTATTAATAACGCTAAGAAAGAGATTGAAAAAGCAAAAAGAGATGCAGCTATTGAACAAAAAGAAGAAGCTCATAAACAAAAAATGGATTTAGAGAAAGAAATTCGTGAAAGAAAAGCAGAATTAAAAGAATCTGAAAATAGATTACTACAAAGAGAAGCGAATATTGATAAACGTGATGAAATGTATCAAAAGCGCGAGACTGCATTAGATGAACGTGAAGAAAAGTTATCAGAGCGTACTATAGAAATCCAAAACGAAAAGAGTAAAGTGGAGGATATTAAGAGAGAACAACTAGAATTACTAGAAAAAATATCTGGATTCAGCAAAGATAAAGCTCGTGAACTTGTAATGAGCCAAGTTCGTGAAAATATGAATAAAGAAATTGCTGAATATATTAGAGAGCGCGAAAACGAAGCTAAATTAGAGGCAGATAAGACTGCAAGAGAATATATTGTAAGTTCTATGCAAAGATATGCTGCTGATATTGCTAGTGATCAAACTGTTACTGTAGTAGATTTACCAAATGAAGAAATGAAAGGACGTATTATTGGTCGTGAAGGTCGTAATATTCGTACGATTGAAGCAATCACTGGTGTTGATTTAATTATTGATGATACTCCAGAAGCTGTCGTTCTATCTAGTTTCGATCCACTACGTAGAGAGATTGCTAGAGTTACTTTGGATACTTTAATTAAAGATGGACGTATCCATCCAACTCGTATTGAAGAGTTATATGATAAAGTATGTAAAGATATGAAACAAAAGATTATTGAATTTGGACAAGAAGCTACTTTCGAGTTAGGTCTTACTAAATTCGATCCTGAGTTACTTGAAACTATTGGTAAATTACATTTTAGAACAAGTTATGGACAAAATGTATTACAACATTCAGTTGAGGTATCTCATTTATCAGGATTACTTGCTGCTGAACTTGGAGAAGACGTTGTTCTTGCTAAAAGAGCTGGTTTACTTCATGATATCGGTAAAGCAATTGATCATGAAATTGAAGGAAGCCATGTAGATATTGGTGTAGATATTGCTAAGAAACATAAAGAAGATCCAGTTGTAATTAATGCAATTGCATCTCATCATGGAGATACTGCAGCAACTAGTGTTATTTCAAACATTGTTGCTATCGCTGATGCTTTAAGTGCATCACGTCCAGGAGCTCGTAATGATTCATTAGAAAACTACATTAAACGTCTATCTCAATTAGAGGAAACTACTAATGGAATGAAGGGTGTTGAAAAAACATTCGCAGTTCAAGCAGGTAGAGAATTACGTGTTATTGTTAAACCAGAAGATATTGATGACTTAGAAGCACACAAGATTGCTCGTGAAATTAAAGAGAAGATTGAAGCTACTATGAAATATCCTGGAACTATTAAGATTACAGTAATTCGTGAAACAAGAGCACAAGAAGAAGCAAAATAATTTGCTTCTTTTTTTATGAAAATCCTTTTATATTACGAATAATAATATAGGAGGTAGTTATGTTTAAGAATATAATATATTGGAAAATAGGTAAGCATTTGTATCAAATACGAAATAAACACGAGAATTCTCTTGCTTACTTATCTAATTACTATTCATATTATTTTGGTAGTAATTTCTTTAATAGAGAAAATATTCGTTATATGAAAAGATTTTATTTATACTTTCCAAT
>CAMJOB010000013.1 GCA_946407495.1 uncultured Bacillota bacterium
AAAAAATTATGACAGTTATATCAATGAATTATTTATTAGAAGCTGGTGTTCATTTCGGACATCAAAAGAGAAGATGGAATCCTAAAATGAAGGAATATATCTTCACTACAAGAGATGATATTTATATTATCGATTTACAAAAAACAGTTAAAAAATTAGAAGAAGCTTATGAAGCAATGAAAGAAATCGCTGCTAATGGTGGAAAAGTATTATTTGTAGGTACTAAGAAACAAGCTCAAGAAGCAGCAGTTGAATGTGCTACTCGTACTAACATGTATTTCGTAGATGAAAGATGGTTAGGTGGTACATTAACTAACTTCAAGACTATCCGTTCAAGAATTAGAAGAATGGAAGAAATTGAAACTATGGAAAAGGATGGTACTTTCGAAGCATTACCTAAGAAAGAAGTTATCCAAATCCGTAAAGAATACGATAAATTAAACAAAAACTTAAGAGGAATCCGTGAAATGAAGAGATTACCTCAAGCATTAGTTATTGTTGATCCTCGTAAAGAAGAAATCGCTATTAAAGAAGCTCATATCTTAGGAATCCCAGTATTTGGTGTTGTTGACACTAACTGTGATCCAGATGTTGTTGATTATGTTATTCCAGGAAATGATGATGCAGTACGTTCTGTAAAATTATTAATTGGTGCATTAACTAACGCTATTGCTGAAGTTAACGGAAATGAAATTATCGATTATATTTCTGATGAAGATAAAGGTAAAGTAGCTGCTAAACCAGCTAAGAAAGAAGAAAAAGCTGAAGCAGTAGAAGAAAAAGCTGAAGTAGTTGAAGAAAAAGAAGTTAAAGAAGTTAAAAAAGAAGCTAAAAAAGAAACTAAGAAACCAGCTAAGAAAGAAGTAAAAGAAGAAAAGACTGAAGAAGTTGATCTTTCTAAGAAAACTGTAGCTGAATTAAAAGAAATCGCTGGTGAAAAAGGTATTTCTACTAGTGGTATGAAAAAAGCTGACATTATTGCTGCTTTAACTAAATAATGAAGTAATAGGAAGGAGGATGGGCAACCATTCTTCTTTTTGTTTAAAAAACTCTTTTTTAGAGTACATTTATACGTTATAATATATATGTTTGGAGGATTAAAGTATGTACAAAATTACAGATGTTAAAGAATTAAGAGAAAGAACTGGAGCAGGAATGATGGACTGTAAAAAAGCCCTAGAAGCTTGCGATGGTGATATTGACAAATCAATCGATTGGTTAAGAGAAAAGGGTATTGCTAAAGCTGCTAAGAAAGAATCAAGAATTGCTGCTGAAGGTTTATGCCAAATCAAAACTGAAGGAAATACTGCAGTTATCGTAGAAGTTAACAGTGAAACTGATTTCGTTGCTAAGAATGCAGAATTTACTACTTTTGTTGATTATATCGTTGATCAATTATTAAAGAATGATGTTAAAACATTAGAAGAAGCATTAGAAATCAAAGATGGTAATGAAACTATCAATGATAAATTAATCGCTTTAGTTGCTAAAATCGGAGAAAAAATTTCATTCCGTAGATTTGAAAAAGTTACTAAGAATGATGATGAAGTATTCGGTACTTATAAACATATGGGTGGAAAGATTGGTACTATTATCGTAGTTAAAGGTGCTAATGAAGAAGTTGCTAAAGATGTTGCTATGCAAACAGCTGCAATGAACCCAACTGCATTAAACCGTGCTGGTGTTCCACAAGAAGATATTGATAGAGAATCTAAGATCATTAAAGAACAAGTTATGTCTGAAGGAAAACCTGAAGAAATCGCTGAAAAAATGGTTGTTGGACGTCTTAATAAATTCTATAAAGAAGTATGTCTTGAAGAACAAGCATTCATTAAAGATAGTGGATTATCTGTTAAAGATTATGTTAAGAACAACGGTGGAGAAATCGTTTCTATGACTCGTTTCGCTGTAGGTGAAGGAATTCAAAAGAGAGAAGAAAACTTTGCTGAAGAAGTAATGAGCCAAATCCAAAATGCTTAATAATAAAAAATAGAGTAGAAATACTCTTTTTTTTTGTAAATTTATTGTAAAGTAGGGTTTTGTGGGCCTCCATTTCCTTTAATTATCAATGCTTTTGTGGTATAATAGGCACTAATTAAAGGGAGGATGGTTAAAATGATGAATTCTATTGAAAAATTAGATAGACAAATTGAAATGTTATCATCTAAGAAGTTCAGAGAAAGAACTACCATCAAAGACTCATTTCAACCTGTCATCCAAAAAAAGAAAAAAGTTATACTAGAAGAGCCAACTAAAATGGATATTATGGCTGATTTATTACCTGATAACGAAGAAGAAACAATTGTATACGGCATGAAAGAGACAATTGATGATGTTGATGTTATTAAATTTGATAAGGTAGAGAATGTTCGTAATACAACAAATTATAATATTCTTGATATTATTACTTCTAAATATTCAGAATTAAAGCAATGGGTAATAGATTATGTTAATACTGGTGATTTAGATGAGAAGATATGTGATTTATTATCTATCTTTGTTGTAATGGCTATTATTTTTATGATTCTATTCACTATTATTCTTTAATTTTTTCTCAATTTATAATATAATAATCTTGTTAGGGAGAGATGAAATAGATGGATACTGAGATGATTACTTTAGAAACTGCTGATAAGATTGAAAAAGCTTTAGAGAACCTTGATAAGAAGTTTGCTACTGTTCGTGCAGGTCGTGCAAATCCTTCAAGTTTAGACGGACTTATGGTTGAATATTATGGATCTATGACTCCATTAAAACAACTTGCTACTATTTCTGTACCAGAAGCTAGACAATTACTTATTAAACCATTTGATAAGAGTTGTTTAAGTGGTATTGAAAAAGCTATTCTTGCTTCAAATTTAGGATATACTCCAGGAAATGATGGAGAAACTATTCGTATTGTTATTCCTGAATTAACTGAAGATAGACGTCGTGAATTAGTTAAACAAGTTAAGGCTTTAGGAGAAGAAGCAAAAGTTAGTGTACGTAACATTCGTCATGAAGCTTTAGAAGATGTTGAAAAGGCTGAATTACCAGAAGATCAAGAAAAATCAATGGAAAAAGAGATTCAAGATATGGTAAATGAAGCTAATAAAAAAATTGAAGCAAAATTCAAAGAAAAAGAACAAGAATTACTAACAGTTTAGTAATTCTTTTTTTATGCTTTTTTTTCTACTTTTTTGTGCCTTTTTTAATTGTAAAATTATACGTATTATGATAAGATTATTTTGTATACTAGGAAAGTAGGATGAGAATATGGGTATGGAAAAAAGGGGTCTATTTAAAAACATAATTAATATTCTTTTAGATATATTGATGGTACTATTTGGGATTATCTTATTAATCTCCATTTATAACAACGTTCAAATACATATTTTAGGTAATAAATATTCTAGTTTCTTCGGATATTCAAACTTCGAAGTACAAACTGGAAGTATGGAGCCTACAATTTCAGCAGGAGATTGGATCATTGTTAAACAAACTAAGAATGTTAAGTTAGATGATATTATCACATATGAAAAAGAAGGAGAGTTTATTACTCACCGTGTTCTTGAAGCTTATCGTGGTACTTATATCACTAAAGGTGATGCGAATAACAGTAAGGATGAAGCTATTAGTCAAGATCAAATCGTAGGTACAGTTGTTAAAATCTTACCTGGATTTGGAATTATTCGTAGAACATTGCTTAACCCAGTAGTACTTGTTGCTTTAATAATTACACTTTATCTTTTAGGTTATGCTTTAAAAGGTAATAAGAAAGAGAATAAAGAAAGCTTCTTACAAAAGTTCTTTGATACTAAGACAGTTCCTAATAAGAAAATTAAGATTAAGAAAAAAGTTGTTGTTCAACCTGTAGTAGAAGAAAAAGTTGCTACTGAGGTTGAAGAAGTAAAAGAAGAACCAATTGCTGAAAAAATCGAAGAAGTAGAAGAGGTTCAAGAGGAAGTTGTTGAAGATATCCCTGAAAATGTTGTTGAAGAGGATGAAATCAACGAAGAGTTAGCTTCAGCATTAGAAGAACCTGTAGATGAAGAAGACTTAACTAAGACAATGTACTTCAGAATGGTTAATGTAAGTAAGGAAGACTTAAATAGTAATTCAATAGAAGTTCCACAACAAGAAGTTGAAGAAACAATTGAAGAGACTAAGGAAGTAGAAGAAGAGAAACCTGAAAATAGTGAAGTTGCTGATAAGATTAAGTTAATTCAAAACAGACGTAAGAAATATAAAAACATCATTGATAAAATAATCTACATTAAAAATGAAGAATTAAATGAAATACTTGAGATATTAAATAATAATGATCGTTATAAAGTAAATGAATCTTCTATTAAAGATGAGATTCAAAAAGATTATGTTGATGGTAAGTATTATAACTATTGTGGAAATGTTAATGTTGAATACAATGGTAAGAATATGCTTACAAGAATTGATGCAGAACTTAAAGCTAAAGGAGATGCATTAATTAAGAAATATAAGGGTAACGATAGTAACTATGGTGATAAAGTTAAGAAATTTGTTAATTACTATTTATTAATCAATAGCTTAGAAGAATACTTCCGTAAGGATGAAGATACTAAAGCTAAGAGAGATGCTTATAGTAATAAGATTTCTAAACATATTAAAGATATTTCAGATTTTGAACTTAAGAATATGATTACTAAACTTCTTAAAGTTCAAAGAGTTTATGCAAGTGTTGTTAATCATTTGATTAATGAACAAGCTTCTACAACATTCCAATTAGAGTTTTCTAAGATTAATGGTCATAAGAATTTAATTGGAGCAGATTTAAATCATAATATTCAATTTAGCAAAGTATACAGTGATTACATTGTTAAAAAGACTTATAACGATGGTACAGTTGCTGAAGATAAATCAATTATCTTAGTTAACTTATTACTTGTAGAAGTATTAAAGGACATGTATGCTGGTGATTTCTTTAAGAATTATATAATTCCAATAGCTGGAAGTATTTATTCTAAGAGTACTAAGATGGAACGTACCTTCAATATTCTTGGTGATGAGTATGCTAAGAAGAATATCATTATCTTACTTGAATACACAGATTTAGTTGAAAATAAGAAAGTTCTTAAAGCACTTAAGAAAGATGGATTTAGATTTGCTGTAGTATTTAGATATGGTGATGAAATTAAAGATAAAGATCAAAAAATGCTTAGCATTTGTGATTATGCATTTGTGGATAAAAAGGAAACTAACATATTGAATAGCTTACCTGAAGAATTAAAGGGTAATGTTATAAATGATGATATCTTAAAAAAATTAAATGTTGATGGGGGTAAATAAGTATGAATACATTTTTAAGATTTTTCTATGAATTTGTTTCTGTATTCTTTGATGGATTACTTTCAATAGTTAATGGTTTTACATCAGGTATTGTTAAAATGTTCAGTTTTAAAGAATATGGAAGAATTATTGAGAATTACAAAGCTTACTTTAATGGTAAAGAAAAAATATTTGTAATTATGGCAGTTGTATTCTTAATAGTAATTGTCTTAATAGTAGGTATATTAATTTATCTATTTGTTAAGAAGCTATTAAGAAGAATGCAAAATCATTATAGTAAAGATGAAATGCTTGAAGAAATTGGTAGTTTAAATGATCAAGTTCTTAAATTAAAGAAACAAAATGATGAATTGATGGCAATGAAAGTTTCTCAATTAGGTCTTAAACCTGATGATGCTAAAGAAGAAGGCAAAGATGGTAAGAAAGATGCTAAGGATGGAGAAGCTGGTGAAGGTGAAGAAGAAGAGGAAGAAGAAGGTGTAGCTGGAATTAGATTCCCTAAACTATGTGGTTATGATGAACAATTCAAAGGTAAGAAACCTAAGACATATGACACTAGTTATACTTTACCTGAGTTAATTGATAACTTCAGATGTTTCTCAGCTAGTCAATTACATTTGTATTATGACTTTACTATTTTAAGACCTTTCTTTGCTGGACTTGCTTGTGGTAAGTTAATTATCCTACAAGGTATCTCTGGTACTGGTAAAACTTCCTTAGCTTATGCTTGGGGTAAATTTGTTAAGAATGATTCCTGCGTTACTGCAGTTGAACCTTCATGGCGTGATAAATCAGATTTCTTAGGATACTTCAATGAGTTGACTAAGAAGTTCAATGAAACTCGTGCCTTAGGTGAGATTTACTTAGCTGGTTATGATGACAATGTTCATACAATCATCCTAGATGAAATGAACCTTGCACGTGTTGAGTATTACTTCGCCGACTTATTATCAATTTTGGAAATGCCAAACCGTCAAGAGTGGTTAGTAGATATCGTATCTTCGTCTTGGCCAAAGGATCCAAAGAATATCGTTGCAGGTAAGTTAAGACTTCCAGGTAACTTATGGTACATCGGTACAATCAATAACGATGACTCAACATTCATGGTTACAGATAAAGTTTACGATAGAGCTATGCCAATCGATATCAATACAAAGATTGATCCATATACATGTCGTGAACAAGAAGCAGTAGAAGTAAGTGCTACTTACTTAGAAAGCTTATTTGCAGAAGCAATTGAAAAGAATCCGGTTTCTCCAAAAGGATTAGAAGCAATTCGTGAAATCGATGATTATGTTACTGAACATTTCCGTATCGCTTTTGGTAACCGTATTATGAAACAATTAAATGTCTTTGCTCCAGTGTATGTTGCATGTGGTGGTAAAGAGATGGAAGCAATAGATTACTTTATTGCTAGAAAGATTTTACGTAAGTTCGACCAATTAAGTGTTAACTTTATACGTGATGAATTAAATCCATTTATCGCTTTCTTAAATAAGAAATATGGTAAAGGAACAATGAAAGAATGCATTGCATTCATTGAAAACTTAAAGAAGAGTATATAGGAGTGAGGGAGCATGGCTAAGAAGTCTACTTTTACAGATAGTGTTGATACTGAAATCAAAGCAAAAAAAGATTCTTTTGTATCATCTCTAGGATCAGAAATGTATTATGAGTCGGACTTAAACGGTGGATCAATGTCATTTGAGTGGCTAGATCAAATCGAATTTGCCGCTCCTTTTATTGATAATGTAATTCGTATTCCGAAACTATCACTTGTAAAACAAGAAATTATAGTTCCGGCTGAAAGAACTAAGAAGGTTACAGTTGAAAGTATTAAGGATTTAGCTAAACATCCAAATTATGTTGATGAGATGAATCCTTCTACTGGAGATGTAAGACCAAACAGAATCTTAAATGTTATTAGTGAAGAGACTTATAACATTTATGAAAATAGATTCTTATATACATTAATACATGATATGGAAACGTTTATCCGTAAGAAAGAGGATGAGTTAAAGAATCTTAAACTTAGTACTCATAAGTTTCTAGAATATAGTGGTAGTACAAAGACTGATATTGAAAATATTAATATTGAACTTCGTATTACTTCTGATACTTTCCCATCAGATGTTGCGGATAAAAAGTTAAAGGATGAAATAAGACAAGTCAAGGTAAGGCTTAAGAGAATTAATGACTATGTATCAAGTTGGCATCGAAGTGCGATGTTTAAAGAACTTGATAAAGCTCATGTTCATTATTTAAATCCTCCAATTAAGAAGACTAATATTTTCTTAAAAAATCCTAACTTCAAAGTAGCTCAAAAATTATATGACTACTTGTTAAAACAAAATGGAAGTGACGATGATAATTCCACTTCAAACTTAGAAAAGAATAGTGATCCTTTCCAAGGATTTTTGGATCATGCTTTCTTGATTGACTTCTGTGTTTTGGATTCTGTTTCTAGAAGAAAACGTGATCAAAAAGAGAAGATGAGTTATTATGCAATACTATTATTAAAAGAAGAAATTCATAGAACATTGGATATGTTAATGAGTGCTGGAATAGATATTACTGATGATGAATTAATAAAAATGATAGCTGAAGAACTTAAGAAAGATAGAAATAATCGACTTGTTGGAGTTGATGATGTTAAGAAGAAGTTCAAGAGTGCTATTGATGAATATATGGAAAGGATGCAAGATTACTTGTAGTGTGATTTTATGAAAAAGTTTTTTGAGAGTAAACCATTTAAAATATTTAAATCGGTTTTTAACGTTTTTATTGTAGTTTTAGTTATAGCATTTGTACTGATTGTTTGTTTACAACGTTTCAGTAATAATAGAATATCATTCTTTGATTATCGTATGTTTACGGTAATTTCTGGTTCCATGGAACCTAAGTACAAGATAGGTGATGTATTAGTAGCTAAAGAAGTTGCTCCTAATAAAGTTAAAGTAGGAGATACAATCTCATATCTTGGTAAAGAAGGGCAATTTAAAGATAAGGTTATAACTCACGAAGTTGTAGAAATTGCTAAAGACAAAGATGGAAAAATTATTTTCCATACTAAAGGTCTAGCTAATTTAGTTGAAGATCCTATTGTTAATGAATCTCAACTATATGGTGTAGTTATCTATCGTTTGTTCTTACTATCAGCAATATATAAGATAGTGGGTACAACACTTGGTATGTTTATCTTTATAATTATTCCAATATTCTATATTATTGGTTCTGAAATTATAACATATATGTTAGAAAAAGAAGAGGAAAGAAGAAGTAAGTCTAAGAAATAATAATTAGTTTCTTAAATCTAATGAGAGGAGGGAATTCATGGATGCCAAAAAACGTATTTATTTAAAACTTAATTTAGTATCGTTATTTTTTATCGCTGTTTCCCTAATCTCAGTAACTCTAGCATGGTTTGCTTATAGTGGACTTGCTAAGGTAGATACGGAAATTGATGTTAAGACTTGGTATATTGAATTCCAGAAAGGTCAAGAAGCAGTAAGTAATAACATTGTTATTTCATTATCTGATATATCTCCAGGTATGGATATAGTAACTGAAAAAGTTAAGATAATGAATAGAGGAGATTCCGATGCTCAATTAAGTTATTCTATTGTTTCTGCTACATTGATGGGTACTGAATTAGATAGTACTAATGGAAGTAGTTACTTAGAGGATAAGTTAAGTCATGATTATCCATTCCATATAAATCTAAGTTTAAATAAGAGCTTTGCTTTATCTGGTGATGAATATAGTGAATTTAATTTATCTGTATCATGGCCACTTGATTCTGGAAATGATTCATTTGATAGCGAGTGGGGTACACGAGCTTATCAATTCCAAAGAGCTGAACAAACTCATCATTCTCAAGATGAGAGTTATGTTCCAAAACCTTCGATTAAAATAATTATCAGTGTTAAGGCTGAACAATTGTTAACACAAAATTCTTCACCTGATACTGATTATGAAACTGGAGCATTGGTATTATACGATGTAGTTCAAAATGCTAAATGTGATACATTAAGTGGTACATGTTTAAGAACACATGTTATTGATACTAATAATACTAAAGGTGATACAACAGTTTCATTACTTCCTGATTTATATGGTACTTATTCTTCAGGAGACTTTAATTCATATAATTCATTATTAGCTTCTGCTGTTAGTGGATGGACAGTTAATACTAGAGCATTAACTCCAGATGATTTATTAAAAGTAATTTCAAAAGATGTTGTTAATTCTATAGTAATTGGTGATAATGTTTCTAATCGAATTATTGGTGATGTTAAATATGGAACAAGATCTAATAATGTTAGAACATGGACAGTATCTAAGAATGGTTTATTTAGATTTAACAATGATGTTTATCCTTACTTAGTAACTAATAAATGTTACTGGACTAATACAGAATATGATACTGATAGAGGATTTGCATTAACTAAGATTGATGAAGATTACTCTAAAGTATATGGAGCTGCTAAGAATACAAGTTGTAGTGTAGTTCCAGTAATAGTTGCAAGTAAATCAAATTTACAATAAGGTGAGTGATCACCTTATTTTTTTGTATTATTTTAGTACAAAAAAAAAGGAACTTAATTGTTCCTTTTTGTTATGCTAATTTTTGTTCGAAAGTCATGTCAACTTGCATTTGTAATGTTGTGTTGTCTGCATCGATTCCTACTAATGTATCATCATCGTCATCCATGCTTTCATTATTTCCTTCATACCATTCGAAGTAGATTCTTATGGTCATTGGTTCAAATTCAAAATTTTGTACATTCTTATTATAATTTAAAGAACCTTGAATTTCGTTGTTTTGAATTACTGTTAACTCTAATTCATCGCCTTCTTCATAATCACTATCAAGTATTGCGTATTTTGTAATCATGATGTCTGGGATATCGTTATTTAGAACTGATAATGTAATATCGTAGTTGAATGATAACTCAACGTTTGATGGATCTATGTCAATATCGAAATAACCTTTTGATGATGGAGCTAAAGTATTACTCTTTACGTTTGCATTTTCTTCAACTACTGGAGTTAATGTAATTGTTGAAGTATTTCCACTAGTAATGTCGCTTTCGTTTACAAGTATTTGCCACTTACTAAATGATACTTCTACGTTTCCAGTTGTATCTGCAACGTATCTTGAATAAGTATTGCTCATCAAGCAAAGCGTTATAGATAAAGATATTAGAACCACCAAGAACTTCATCTTAGTGTTCATAAGAATTCTCCTTCCTTATCTTTAATTCAATCATACTAGTATTATGTCCACTTTGCAATATTTAACACTCAAAAAGTTTGTAAAGTGTGTCTAATGATTGTAAATTATTTTACGTGACAATTTGTAAAATAAAAGTGTACAATATTTTTATAAAAAATGTACACTTTTTGATTAATCTTTTGTATTATAAAAAAATAACTTTTTTCTACGTAGAATAAAGGTTTCCTTATTGACTTTTTATTTTTGCGTGTATATAATTAAATTGTATTATAAAGGATACTAGGATGCGGTACCTTATAATTATTTAGATAGTTAGAAGGGTAGGAATTCGTATGGAGAAGAAGGTTACGTTAAGCTCAGAAAAAATGAAACGCGAAAAGAAAATACGTAAGTTCTTCAAAATCTTTTTGCTATGTCTCTTACTTCTATTAATTATAATCTACTTCCTCGTAGGCATCATTTATAATAGTGGAAATTTTAGCATAACGATGGACAAAAACTTATACTTTGAGAAGAATTTGATCATATACGATAGTCCTATATATAAGGTATATAGAACTGAATTGTATGCTAAAGCGCCAAATACTTTTGATAACATTTCTTACAAGTGGCTTCCTGAAAATCTAGATGATTTGGGTGGTGGATCCCACAATGGTCAGAATTATTTAGCTTATACTTTCTATATAGAAAATATGGGTAAAGATATTTCAGACTATTGGAGTGAAGTCATCGTCGATGACGTTATTAAGAATGTGGACGAAGCCGTAAGAATTAGAGTCTATAGGGATGGCGAACCTGTCACGTATGCTAAATTATCTGCAAGGGGAACTGCTGAGCCAGAAACAGTTCCGTTTGATTCGGATGAATTAGTAGTCCGTGAACATATCACTAACTTTAAACCAGGAGATATTAGTAGATATACTATTGTTCTTTGGGTAGAAGGTAGTGATCCAGAATGCACTGATAACATTCTGGGTGGAGAATTCAAAGTCCATATGGATTTCAAATCAGAATTTGTTGAAGATTAAACGAAGGAGTAAAAAAATTATGGCTAAGAAAAGAAAAAGAGATAACAAACATGAAAAACGCGTCAAGAAGCTCATTGTAGGAAGTTTCTTATGTGCAATTTTATTAGCAGTTTCAACTTATGCATGGTTCATTGGTATGAAAACTGTTAATGTTTCTAGTTTCGATGTTTCAATTGCTGCAATTGATGGGTTATCATTATCTTTAAATGGTAAGGATTGGTCTGATACTGTAACAATTAATCAATCAAACTATAATGATACTGAAAATACAGTATATTCTGGTAATACTAATACTTGGGGTGGAGATGGATTAATTCCAATGTCAACAGTTGGTATAATCGATACTACTGCTTCAAGAATGATATTATTTGAAAAAGGATCTTTAACTACTACACCTGGTGGTTATAGATTAATGGCAAGTCAAGTTCAAAATTCTGGCGCTAAAGAAGCAGATGGATATGTTGCTTTCGATTTATTTGTTAAGAACTTGTCAGGAAATGAATATTATACTGATTTAGAGAAAAAGAATGAGGAAGCTATTTACTTAACTACTGATTCTAAAGTAACTGTAGCTTCAACTGGTGTTGCTAACACTGGTATTGAAAATAGTGTTCGTGTAGCATTCGCTCAAATCGGACGTGTAATTGCTACTGAAACTACTCAAGCAAAAATTACTGGTATCACTTGTGCTACTGGTAATGGTGTAACTGGAATCTGTGCTGATCGTCCTGCACAAATCTGGGAACCAAATGATAAAGATCACGTACAAAATGCAATTAACTGGTATACAACTTCTTGTAAGAAGAGAGTTGATGAAGACGTAACTGATACTGATTCTTATAATGGAGCATGTAACGCAGTTGCAAATGGTACTGCATATCAAACATATGCTGTATCTGGTGTAATTGATTATGATGATAATGTAGATGTATACGATGGTGCTGCTTATAACACTTATACTGCTACTACTTCTGCTACAGCAGCTGCTGGTAAATTAGTAGCTTATCCTACATTTACTGATACTATGAAGAATTTAGCTGGTGTTAATAGACCAACATTCATTACATTAGCTCCAAATAGTATTACAAAGATTAGAATCTATGTATATATCGAAGGTCAAGATGTTGATAACTATGACTTCGCTTCTTTAGGAAAGAAGATTTCTGTAGCATTCGGATTCACTAAGGAAAGATTCTTTGATGAAGATGTTAACTATGATAGTACTAATACTGCTACATTACCAGATGATGTTATTAAGAATGCAGAAAATAGATCAACTGCTAATAACACTACAAATAATGGTTAATAATTAGATATTGGTGTGTTAGGCAATTAAGTTTGCCTAACATGCTGGTTATAAAAAAATAATATAAAAATTATGGAGGAAATTTATGGCTAAGCAAAGAAAACGTAATAAGAAGTTGCGTAAGCTTATTGCAATTTGTCTTATTTGCGCTATTATCTTAACAGTATCTACTTATGCATGGTTCATTGGTATGAAAACTGTTAACGTATCTAGTTTTGATGTTGAAATTGCTACAACTGAAGGTCTATTCCTTTCAATGGATGGTGTTGATTGGAAATACAATCTAGATGCAAAAAATACTCAAGCATATGCAAAAAATACTAATACTTGGGCAGATGATGGATTAATCCCTATGTCATCTATTGGTGATATGGATGAAGATGCTTCTCGTATGAAATTATTCGAAAAAGCATCTTTAACTACTACTAAAGGTGGTTACAGATTATTAGCAAGTAGAGTTGCTAATAACAGTAAAACTGATTCAGATCATATTGGTTACATTGAAGGAAAAGGATATGTTGCTTTCGACTTATTCATTAAGAATATGTCTGGTAATGAATACTATGAAACTAATGAACCATTAAATGAAGAAAATATTTACTTAACAACTAATTCTGCAGTAACTGTTGCTTCTACTGGTGTTGCTAACACTGGTATTGAAAACAGTGTTCGTGTTGCTATCGTTCAAATCGGACGTGTTAAAGGTGATACTACTGATGCAACTACAATTACTGGAATTACTTGTGAAGATGTTGAGGCTACACAAAGTACACCTAAAATAACTGGAATTTGTCGTAATGCACAAATTTGGGAACCAAATGATAAAGCACACGTACAAAATGCTATTAACTGGTATGACACATCTTGTTTACCAAGAAATAGTGGTGGATCTGATGTAACTAATGCTGCATCTTATAACACTGCTGATGGAGCTGCTTGTGCTACTGTTGAAAATGGTGAAGCTTATCCAACTTATGCAGTTGCTAAAGTTTTAGGAATTAACGATAATGTTGATGTATATGATGGTGAATCTTATAATGGATATACTACAGATACAGTTGATTATGCTGCTTATGCTGCTGCTCAAGATCAAAGTGGTTATAAATTAGTAAGTTATCCATACTTTACTGATACAATGAAAAATTTAACTGGAACTTCAAGACCTGCTTTCATGTCTTTAGCTCCAAATTCAATTACTAAGTTAAGAGTTTATATCTTTATTGAAGGACAAGATATCGATAACTATGACTTCGCTTCTTTAGGAAAGAAGATTTCTGTTAACTTTGGATTTACTAAGGAAAGATTTACTGAATCTGATGTTAACTATAGTGGTCCATCAACTGATATAACACCAAATGCTGAAGCTGAAGCTGCTGCTGCAAATAACTCAGCAAACAATGGTGACTAATTGAAATAAGATTTTAGAATAAAGAGTAATTTATTTCAATTACTCTTTATTTTATATAAGGTGGTGTTTTATGGCTAAAGAAAATACTACAATTCAATCCACTGATCAAAAGAAAGAAAAAGAGAATAAGAAAAAGAGTAAACGTGCTGCTTCTGTTTCTGAGAAGCGTGATAAAAGAGAAAAGAAGAATATTGGTTTACTAGTGTTCACTATTTTCGCTATGGGTGTTTTACTTATATTTTCTGCTTATGCATGGTTTTCCACTGCATTAAATGTTCAAGTAAAGACATTTAATATGATCGTTACTCGTAACAGTGGTTTAACTATCTCTTTGGATGGTATTACTTATGATAGTTTCGTTGAGATTAGTAAAACTATTCTTATTGATGAACTAAAGAATACTTATCCAAATAATCTAAGTCAATGGGCTTCAAATGGTATGATTCCAGTATCTACTAATGGTATACCTAATTCTGATACTTATTTCTTTGATATTTACTCTAGTAGTGGAGTACGTTATAAGAATAAGGCTAGAGAGATTGGTTTCTTAAGTACTGTTAGAGAAAAAGAAGAGTATCGTCGTTCATTTAATAACTGGATTGCTTTTGATTTATTCTTAAAGAATGATACTGGTTCTCCTATTTCAGATAACTTATATCTTGATACTGGTACTGGTATTACATTCGATACAGAAGAAGTATCAGAGGAAATGCAAGGTCTTGTTAATTCAGCAAGATTTGGTTTTGCAAGAGTAGCTACTGTACCTAAAAATACAGATCCAACTACTGTTCAAAATCTACAATGTAATGGTGGATGTGAATCCATTATTTATGAACCTTATGATAAAGCTCATACCGAACTTAGTAAGGAACGTGCAAAAAAATATGGTCTTCACTTAGAGGATGGAACTTATTTCCCAACTTATGCTTATATTAAGCAAGGTGGACCATTCCAAATGCCAGATACTATTTCTGGTGCAGCAAATTTAAATTTAGAATATTTCCAATTACAAAATACAATAACTGATGATTCTTTAAGAACACCATTATTTGAATTACCTGATGGTGTTACTAAGATGAGAGTTTATGTTTGGATAGAAGGACAAGATATTGATAGTTTAGAGACTAACTCTGAAGGAGCAGAAATCACTATATCTATTAACTTTATTAAGGATACTCGTGGTTATGATTCTTTCAATCAATATTCTACAAATCCTTAGGATAAATTGGGTGGGTGATACGATGAAAAAGAAGAATGAAGAAGAAAAAGTTGGTTTTGATTTATCTACGTTAAGTTTACAAGAATTAATTAATGTTTATAAAAATATTACAGATTTTATGCAATATTTAGACGATAATAAAATTATTGTAGAAGAAGAAAAGGAAACAGAAGATGATTAATTTTTTAAATTTTATTGAAAAAGATATTTCAGCTAAAAAGACTTTAATTAGTTCTATGCCAACTAAAACAAAAACCAATATAAAAAAATTTAATGAGAATATAGAATCCATCCGTTCTAAGTACGAAGATTATCGTACTAGTGTAAGGAACTATTTACTTGCGAAGAGTCATTCTTTTGAGATTAAAAATACAAAAGAAGATATTGATCGTTTAAGTGAAAGCGTAGTTTCTTTAGAACGTGTTAAGTTTTTATTAAATCCATACAATACGTATTTTGAAAAAATGAGTTTTGATGAATTATTATTCCAATTAAATAATTCATATATGTTTAACTTTAATTCATTAAGTGATGTTATTAATAGTTTCTTGGATAAATTTGAATTAGTAGGAGTTCGTCTTACTAGTGATGATTTCCATTATACTTGTTATGTTCATGAATATATGACTTCTTTCTTAGAGGTACGTTATAGTAATACAGAAGATAAGAAGTATGCTAAAGTTAATGAGATTTTTGAACAAATCTATTGGGTTAACCCTGAATTAATTGAGCATATTGAATTAAACTTCCGTAGATTAATTCGTATTCATGAGAAGAAATTTAATGCATATATTGCTAAGAGACAAAAAGAAGTAATGGCAGAAAATGACATTAAAAACTATGTTAATTGCCAAGAGAAACTTAAAGCAGCTCATATTGAATTAAATATGGCCAATGATGAAACAGTTGCTGATTTAGTTGAATTAGCAATTACTAATGGCTTTGATATTAACCAATACATGCCTGATAGTAAGGTACGTAGTGGTGCTTATGAATCTTTAATTGCTCCTAGTGTAGATATACATGATAAGAGTAAAATGTCTAAAGTATGTCGTGCTTTAGAAAAATTAAAGAGTAATATTATTGAATACAATAATTACAATGAATTCTTACCATTGTTTAATGATTTTAAAGAACAATATCAAGAATTATTAACCGTAGATGTTAAAAAATATAATGGTCTAAAGACTATATTAGATCAAATTAATTCTAAAGAAAAAGAATTAGATAAATTAAATTCTAAGATATTTGGTGGAAAGCCAGGATTCTTTGAATTTAATAATGAAAAAGATCTTCGTAAGTTAAAAGTTCAATCAGTATTAAAAGCAAAAGAATTATACGAATTATATAAGCAATATGATAATGAGTATTTTAGAATGCATGTTCTAAATATCATTAGTAATACAATGACTGTTGCGGATGTGTTAAATCTTTATTATAGTTTTGATTACTTTAAGAAGATTGCTATTCGTAAGGTCTATGAATTAGAAGATTATGGAGAAGTAATGAAATATAGTGATAATTTTTATATGTATGCTACTGATCCAACTAATGTTATTATTACTGGTATACCTGTATTTGAAGATTCATCAATTGCTCGTGTAATTGCTAATAAATATCGTTTGAATAATCTTAAGCTTACAGAGGATGATTTAGCAGCTCCTGATGCTTTACTTTCTAAGATTAATTTAATACTTAGAGTAGAGAAAATTGATGATAGTAAAGACATAGATATGGAACGTATTTGGTTTATGGTACAAGTACAAAAAATAGTTGCTAGTGAAGAGAAAAAATAGATACTTGAAAAAGTATCTTTTTTGTTTGGAAATGTATTTTTTTTTGCATTTATATGTTATACTTAATTATAGTAAATAATAGGTAGAATAGGGGAATACTATGAAGGCTTTTAGTAAGAAAAAGAAAATTCAGATTACTAGTATAGTTATAGTTCTTTTAGTAGCTATCTTATTTGTAACTATTGGTGTACCTTCTTTTGCACGTTATAAGAATCGTAGTTCTATGGCTGAAGCTATGGTTTGGGATGGTAGTGTTGCTAGTAGTTATCGTAAGGGTTCAGGTACTTCAGTAGACCCTTATGTAATTTCAAATGGATCTGAATTTGCTTATTTCCAATCTCAATTGGAAACAGTAGATTATGAAAATACATATTTTGAATTAGGCAGTGATATTGTTTTAAATGATGGTGTATTTGCTTATGACACTACTAATGGTATTACTTATACAAAGAATGGTAATACTTCTACTATTAGTCCTTATCAAAATTCATATCAAAATGTACAAGTATTCCCAAGTATTAAACAATTTAAAGGTCATTTAGATGGTAAAGGATATAGAATATATGGATTATTTATTACTAAGTCTACTTCTGATCCTTTAGGTTTATTCTTAGATCTTCGTGGTACAGTTAATGATTTATATATTACAAATTCTTTAATCTATGGTGGTTCTATTACTGGTGGTGTTGCTGGTAAGGCTAAAGATGCTACTATATCAAATGTTTTATTCCAAGGGGACGTTGTAAGTAGAAGTGAAACTGTTGATAATACTTTCTATGTTTCAATGGAAGATGTTGAAAAAGAAATTGATAATACTACTGATACTGAATTAGTAGTTATTCCAAAACAAAAGATTGGTGGAAAGATAACTTCAATTAAAGTAACTGGTAATTTAGTTACAAGTGATCAAGTAGGTACAGTTACTTTAAATGGTCAAGCTATTAGTGATGGAGATTTTGAAATCACTCTTGGTACTACATTAGATGATGTTACTTTTGAATTTACTTCTACTGCAAATACAACTTATGAGTTAACTAATTTAAGATACGCTATTGCTTATAGATATGGTAATAGTGCTGGTATTGTATCAGAGGCTGATGGAGTTACCTTAACTAATGTTGCTCAAAGAGGTACTATTTACGGTAGCGTATATGCTGCTGGATTAGTAAATGATGTTACTGGTACAACTAATATTACAAATTGTTATAACGTTGCTGATATTCATGGTAATTCTGCTAGTGGTTTAATTAATAGAATAGAATATAATGCTAGTACAGTAACAATTACTAATGTTTATAACTCTGGTGCAGTATATGCTCCTGGTAGTTATGGTTTAATCGGATCAATTAATAATAGTACAGTTAATTTAAGTAATAGTTTTAATCAAAATAATAACTTTGTATTAGGAACTATTGATAATAGTACAGTTACAGTTACTAATGTAGCTTGTAGTACAAATAATTATGTTAATAATGGTACTATTACTGGAACTATTTCTTATTCAAATGATTTAAAAGCATATGCTAGAACAGTTGGTTTTGATGAATTTATTGACTCTACTGATTTAGCAAGTAATGCTTCTCATATTTGGGTTTATAATGATACAAGTCTTCCAATACTTGCTTTAGATGATGTTAATAATACTTTAGCAACTATTCATGTTGGAGATCATTCTTGGAATAATGTTGGTTATGAATTAAATCCATTAAAGTTTAATTCTTTATCATTTAGTATTCAAGAAGTTGATCATTTAAGACCAATTAAAACAGTTTCTTATTACATTCATAATTCAAGTACACCTTTACGTAAGAGTGAAATTGAAGCTATAAGTAGTTGGGAAACTTATAATGATGTAGTTAATATACCAAATGAAGGATTCTATATTGTATATGCTAAAGTTACTGATTATAGCGATGTAGTTTCTTACTTAAATACAGATTTATTAATTCTAGATTTAAGTGGTTCATCTATTACAATGGAATTAGGTAGTGATACATGGACTACTACTTCAAATAATGTTAATACTAAATATCTTGCTTCTAATGGAAGTTTAAGTATTAGTGCAGTTGATAGTTTATCTGGTGTTAAATCTATTCAATATTATGTAACTGATTCAGTTTTATCTAATCAAGAATTAACAGAAGTAAGTACATGGACAAATTATACTGGTCCTGTAACAATTAATTCTACAACAGGTGAAATTGTTTATACTAAGGTTAATGATAATGTTAATTATATTACTTATGCAAATACTGATAGATTATTAGTAGGTGGATTTGAACAAACTAGTATTATTGCTGGTAGAAGTACTTCATTCTCTACTAATGTTAATGTAACTGATAAATCTGCTGTATCTATGTATTATGCATTCAGTGATACTGATAGTTATCCTAATGGAATAACTCATGCAATTACATTTAGTGATACATTACCTGTTGATACTATGATTACTATTATGGATCGTACTCGTAGTAAAACATATAAATATACAACAACTGCTTTAGATGATGAGACTATTTACTTTACTAGTTTCAGAGAAGTAGGTACTACTAATTCATTTAGTGAATCAGTATATACTGGAGCAATTAGTGAAAGTTATAAAGTAATAGTTGATTTTTCTAAGACTACATTATCAAATAACATTATTGATTTAAGTGCTACATTAAGTATTAATAGTGGTTTAGATACTATATTAAGTACTGTAGGTAGTGTAAGTTCATTTAATGTTATTACTAATAGTGATGCTACTGTTACTTTTGCATCTACTTATAATAGTACAGTTTACTATAATACTGATGATACTTATCAAATACCAGTTACTGGTTCATTAGCATTTGGTACTTATAATACTTCTAATGTAATTGATACTACTTATGAAGATAAGAAGTTTGGATTAGCATTAAAGATGGTTGATTCAAATCAAACTATTGTTAATAAGATGCATTTACAAAATATTAAATTTAAGATTGGTAATAAATATTACTTTATGGATAACGATAACGTTGTTCGTATGGATTTAGGTGTAGGAGTTGGAAATGTTAATACTAATTTAGTTATTGAAACTAATAGTGCTAATATTCAATTACCTAATGGTACTTACACATTTAAGATAGGTTACTATACTTCTTATGATGGTACTTATGCTAGTGATATAACTTACTTTAAAGATGTCACTGTTACTGTTGCTGATAGTAGTTATCTACAAATGCAAAAGTTCCAAGTACGTATGAATGATGAAGATCGTATTTTAAGTAAAGATGATAGTAGTCAATTTACTGTAAGTATTCTACAAAATAGTAGTTACAATAATGCTACTGTTAAAGTTAGATTACTTAGAAAATCTACATTTAGTGCAGCTGATCAAACATACACTGAATTAGATTTAGGGGATTATTCAAATACACAATTAACTAATTATTCTGGTAATATCTATAACACAACTATTACTGGAAATAGTGCTAATTATCGTGATTTAAGTTTTGACTTAGATACTGAAAGTCTAGGTAGTGGAGCTTATTCATTATCATTTGATTTATATCATGGAGATACATATATTAAATCAATATCAAAGAAAATTATGATTAGATAGAAAGGAGAGACCTATATGAAGAGTATAAAAATAAAATATCGTATTGTAGTTATTTTGTTTTTACTAGTATCACTTGTGATTGGTTCTTGTATAACTTATTCATTGTTTCATTCATCTGTTACAGTTGAAGTTAATCAAGATTTAGCTCGTTTCGTATTTGATGCGAATAATACAGATCACATTGATCTAGATCTTGTAGGTCTTACTCCAGGATCAGATGAAGATTATTACTTCTCTGTAACTAATAGAAAAAATAATAAATTAAGTGATGTAACTATAAAATATCAAATTACTATAAAGACTATGCATACAATGCCACTTACTATTAAGCTTTATTCTATTGATGCACAAGATCATGAAACTGAAATAATGCAATGTGATGAAACTTATTCAAGAGATTCTGATCATTACTTAATCTGTAATACTTCTGAATTAGAGATGGCTTATTCTAGTGCAGTAGTTAATAGATACAAAATCAACGTAGCTTTTCCACAACAATATAATGGAATTGAATATGCTGATTTAGTAGATACTATTAGTGTTGATATTAGAAGTTGGCAGAAGACAAGTTAGGGGGATTCTATGAAGACGAAGAGAAAATTAAAATTACAGTATCTTATCTTAGTAATATTAATTCTTGGAGTTGCAGTTACTAGAGGTTTTTCATTAGCTAAGTATGCAAAAAACTCGGCATGGAATTATTATTTGAAAAGTAATGGATTTTACTTTACAACAGACTTTGATACACAAGATACTATTAATACTAACTGGAATGGTAATCCTATAACTTTTACTGTTAATAACTTTGATGAAGATTCAGTTACTAATTATGATATTGGTTATCAAGTTACTTGTTCTGTTACTGGTGAAGCTGCAAGTATTGCTGCTTGTAGATTAAATGGTGGTAATACAAATACATTTAGTGGAACTTTATCAAGTAATGAATATTGTTCAGATAATCAATATTTAACTCAAACTACATGTGAGACACACAATGAAGAATGGATTGTAGCTAAGACACATAGAGATTTAACATTTACTGTTGTACCAACTGGTCAAGATGAAATTACTACAGCTACTGTACAAGTACAAGTAACTTCAACTGCACCATTTAGTAAAACAATGACTCATAGATATATTTTAACTAAGGGTATGAGTGAAATTGGTACATTTAGTTTAGATTATAAGACTATGTCACAATATGACCATTTAGTAGTAACTAATTCATATAATGAGAATAAATGTGCTAGACTTACTTGGGATAGTACTAAAGTAAGAATAGATTTAAATGATAATAGTTATGCTACTACAACAGATGGCAATGGGGTAATAAATGGAATTACATTTACGATACCTAAAAAAGATAGTATGAACTTTGTATTCTATAGAACTAATTTAAGTCAGGCAGTTAATTCTTCAATATTTACTATTGTTGAATCAAATGCTTGCTAAATTATTGAAAATAGATTGTTTAATATAAAAATATATGTTACTATAAAGTAGGAGGGTAATATGAAAATACTTAAGAATATTAGAAATGTAATTTTGTTTATTTTAGGAGTAGCGTTTTTTATCTTTGCGTTATCTATGTCTATGTTATTACTTAACTTTAATAAATATGGATTAACACAATTTGGAGATACTACATTTGTATTAATTAATAACGATATAGTTAGTGATGTTTATAAAAAAGGAGATTTAGTATTTGCAGAATCTCATAACATTATGACTTTAAAAGAAGGAGAAATGATGTTTGCTTATCGTGTAGATAGTCAAGGTGGAGTACATGTTGACTTAGGTAAGATCGGACATATTTATCCTGAAGAGAATGCAATTTCATTTGAGAATGGTAATACTTATTCTACTGAGTTTTTAGCGGGTGTTCCTACTAATCATTATAAGAGTGTTGGAACTTTCTTATCAGTAGTTGAATCTAAATGGGGATTCTTATTTATAGTATTAGTTCCTTGTTTCTTGATTTTCTTATATGAAATCTATGCATTAATTGTAGAAATCAAATATGGTGGTGAAGAAGAGAATGCTTAATGTATTCTCTTTTTTTTGTTTTTATGGTATAATACATAGTCATAAGGAGAGATTTTAAATATTATGAATGATTCAAGTGAGTCGATTGTTACAACAAAGATTAGACAAAAAGTAGATGATCAAGACGAAGTATCGTCGGGTAATCTTAGTTTGTATTTTAAAAATAACAAACAATTAGTAGAGGACTTTTGTTTAAGAAGTCAGAAAGAGTGGAAAAAGACTGCTCGTGGTTTTAAGAAACTTATTTTTTTAGATAAGTTAAGAGGATATAAGAGAGTAGATGATTTAGTATATTCTGTTGAATGTGCTACTGATTTAAAAAGAGAATCCTTTGATAATTATCGAATGTTATTAGAATATGGAGATCGTTGTTTAGAAAGACCTTCTGAAGATGGTATTCTTATTTATAGTGCATTTAAAGATTATTGTGATTCTTTTGATCAAGTATCTACGAGATTTAATTGTAAGATATTAACTCGTCCAACTGATAGATCTTTAATTCCTTTTATCTTAGATATGGAAGATGAAAAGACTGCAGTCGTTGAATCTGGTAAGGATTTAATAGACCATGTTAGACAAGTTGTTCAAATAGATAATAATACAAAAAGATTGGTTAAGTAGTTTACCAATCTTTTATTTTATGTTATAATATGGAACTGTTCGGAGGACGTATAATACGTATTATTTATGGTTTATAACAAAAAAGAATTAATAGAAAAATTAGAAAATGGGGAAGAATTAAAAGAAGATGAATATCGCGTTCTTATTATGAATGGGAAGGCTATGGCTCAAGATCATTTATTTATGATTTCTTCACCATCATGTAAAAATTTATTAACAAAATATGCAGTTTTTGGAGCAGCAGCTTGTAAGTTAGGAGAAGATGGTGCTGATTTAGTTAGGGGTTGTGCTTATATGATAGGTACATATTCAACTAATTTAAATCACTATGAATCAATAATTAAGTATTCTTCTTCATGTTTATCTCATATGTCTCGTTTTAATACATTAAATTTTATTAGACAAAAAGAAGAAACTGATAAGTATGATTCATATATTGGAGATTTACATGATAGTTTATTAGCTGTTTTTAATCAAGGAATTACTCCATATGCAATGGAAGAAGTACAAGATAATATTAATAGATTAGAAGAGTCTAAACAAAAGATTAAATGTATAAAAAAGAAGTATATTGGTTTTTCCTTGTAAAATAAAAAAAATGTGGTATAATGATTTGTATCGACATGGATTAAGAAGTAGTAGTAAATGATTTCTTTACAGAGAGTATGTGGTAGGTGGAAACATATAAAGAATAGTTTATGAATTCGTCTTAGGAGTTCTTATTAATAGTAAGCGTAATTCTTGCGTTAAAAGAAATAGAGTGTATAGAACAAGTTCTATAAAATAAGGTGGTACCGCGAGTAATTCGTCCTTAGTTTATAGAACTTTTTTTTGTACAAAAGGAGAGTGAAAATATGAGTATTGAAAGTGTTAAAAGTGAATTAGAAAAAGATTTAGTCGATGTATCTTCTATGGAACAATTAATTGAATTAAAGAACAAATACTTAAGTAAGAAAGGTTTAATTACTGAACTTAATAGTGAGATTAAGAATGTTCCTAATGAGGAGAAAAAAGAATTTGGTCAAAAGGTTAATGATTTAAGAAATACTTTTAATGATTATTTTGAAAGTAATAAGAATCGTATAGAAGAAGATATCTTAAATCAAAAATTAAGTAAAGAAGCAATCGATATTACGCTACCAGCTACTAAAGTAGTTAGTGGAGCTCCAAACATGTTAGAGGAATTAGTGGAGCAAGTAGAAGAAGTCTTTTTATCTATGGGATATGATGTAGTTGATGGACCTGAAATTGAACTTGATAAGTATAACTTTGAAATGTTAAATATTCCAAAGGGACATCCTGCTAGAGATGCACAAGATACATTCTATATTGAAGGGGAAGAGATTTTACTTCGTAGTCAAACTTCACCTGTACAAGTTCGTACAATGTTAGAAGGTAAGGGAGAAGTTCCTATTCGTATGATTTGTCCTGGTAAGACATATCGTAGAGATGATGATGATGCTACTCACTCTCATCAATTTATGCAAATTGAAGGGTTGGTAGTAGATAAAGATATTTCTTTAAGTGATTTAAAAGGTACCTTAGATATTTTATTTAAAAAATTATTTGGAGAAGATACTCAATCTAGATTCCATCCAAGTTATTATCAATTTACTGAACCATCTGTAGAAGTAGATATTACTTGTCATAAGTGTAAGGGTGCAGGATGTAATATTTGTAAGAACACTGGTTGGATTACAATTGTTGGTGCTGGTGTTGTTCATCCTAACGTATTACGTATGAGTGGATATGATCCAGAAAAATGGACTGGATTCGCATTTGGATTCGGTGCTGATCGTTTAACAATGTTAAAGTACGATATTAATGATTGTCGTGCAATTTATAATACAGATTTAAGAGAGTCTAAAGCTTTCGATAGAAAGGAGGCTGAATAGTATGATTAGTTTAGAATGGGTAAAAGATTATATTGATATTGAAGATCAAGATGTAAGAGAACTTGCTCGTAAGATTACTGAATCAGGTATTAACGTTGAAAAAGTTATTACTAATCATATTGACCATCTAGTTATTGGTGAAGTTTTAGAGTGTGAAGCTCATCCAGATAGTGATCACTTACATGTATGTAAGGTTAATATTGGAGATAAAACTACACAAATCGTTTGTGGAGCACCTAATGTTCGCAAAGGATTAAAAGTAATAGTTGCAACTCCTGGAGCAGTACTACCTGGAGACTTCGAAATTAAAGCTAGTAAGATTCGTGGTGTAGAATCTAATGGTATGATTTGTGCATTATTCGAATTAGGTGTAGAAGAAAAGACTGAAGAGAATTATGCTCGTGGAATTGAAGAATTAGATAAGGATGCTCCTGTTGGAGAAGATCCTATGAAATATTTAGGATATGATGATACTTTATATGAATTAGATATTCATAAACATCGTAATAATGACTGTTATTATCATATTGGTTTCGCTTATGAAATTGGAGCTATTTTAAATAGACCTGTTAAGTTACCTGAAGATGGTATTAAAGAAGATAAAGATTCTATTAAGAAACATTTCGAATTAAAAGTAGATACTCCTAAGTGTCCATATTATTTAGCACGTATGGTTAAGAATGTTAAGATTGGAGAAAGTCCAGATTTCATTAAGAGAAGACTTACTGCTGCTGGTATGAGACCAATTAATAATGTAGTAGATATTTCTAACTATGTAATGTTAGAGTATGGTCAACCACTTCATTTCTTCGATAAGAAGAAGTTAGGTGATAAAATTCTTGTTCGTGATGCGAAAGAAGGAGAAGAAGTTATTACTCTAGATGGAAAGAATAGAGTATTAAGTAGTAAAGATATAGTTATTACTGATGGTAAGAAACCTGTATGTATTGCTGGTGTAATGGGTGGAGAAAATACTGAAGTAGATGAAAATACAACTGAAATTTTAATTGAAGCTGCTATTTTCGATGCTGTATCTATTCGTTATACTGCTGCTAACTTAGATTTACGTAGTGAAGCATCAATTCGTTATGGTAAAGGATTAAGTTATGAATATACAGATAAAGCAATGCAAAGAGCATGTCATTTATTAGAAAAGTATGCAGGTGCTACTATTTTATCTGATATTGTTTCTCATGATAAAGTAGATAAGACCCCTAAGACTGTAACATTCACTCCTGAAGGAGTTAATAAGATTTTAGGAATTACTATTTCTGAAGATGATATGAAAGTTGAATTAGGAAGATTAGATTTCCCTTATGAATTAAAGAAGGGTGTATTTACTGTAACTATTCCTAAGAGAAGACTTGATATTGATCCTAATGTTAATGATATTGCTGAAGAGATTGGTAGACTTTATGGATATCAAAACTTAGTATCTACAGTACCTGTTGTTCCTATTAGACGTGGTGAATATATTGGTGATGTTAAGTATCGCAAACAAGTATCTAAACGTTTAAGAAGATTAGGTTTAAATGAAACTAAGACTTATACTTTAGTAAGTCCTGAAATGACTAAATTATTTAATTATGAAGGTAAAGAAAATGTTGTTTTACCAAATCCAATGAGTGTTGATAAGAGTATTGTTAGAACTACATTAATTCCATCATTATTAAATGTTTATGATTATAATAAGAAACGTAAAGTAAAAGATATTATGCTTTATGAAATTGCTAAGACATATGATAAAGCTTATACAGAAGATAGTAAGATTTGTGGATTACTTGCAGGTAACTATGCAACTAATGGATGGGGAACATCTATTAAAGCAGATTTCTATGTATTAAAAGGAATAGTTGAAGATGTTTTAGACTATATGGGATTCAAGAATCGTTATAGTTTTGAAGTGTCTGATTGTTCTGATTTACATCCAGGTATTAGTGCTAATATCTTACTTGATCGTAAGAAGATTGGTATTATGGGTAGAGTACATCCAAGAATCTTAAAAGATGAAGTTTATGTATTTGAATTATCACTTCAAGCATTAATGACTAATATTAAACCTATTAAATTTAAGGAAGCTCCTAAGTATCCAATGATTGAAAAAGATGCTGCATTTATCTTAGATAAAGATATTACTGCAGGTAGTGTAGTAGATACAATCAAGAAGGCTGGAGGAAGACTTCTAACTGACATTTCAATCTTCGATGTATATACTGGTGAGAATGTAGATGCTGATAAGAAATCTATCGCATTTGGATTAACATTCATGGATCCAACTCGTACATTAACTGAAGAAGAAGTAATGGAAGTATTTAATAAGATTACTGATAAAGTATGTGATACTCATAAAGCAGTATTACGTGATAAATAAAAGGAGCGAATAGTTCCTTTTTTTTATGGTATAATATATGTAGATGAGGTGATGATATGAACAAGAAGTTTGTATATACCTTTTTTATAATAATTATTGTATTATTTATTGCTTTAAGTATTCATGATGGTATTTTAAATAAGCAATGGGATAGTGAAGATACAAATGATGGAGTTAGTATGTTAAAAGTTAATATTGATGGTAAAGATTATATTATGAATATAGAGAAGAATGATACTACTAAGCATCTTATTAATATGTTACCTAAAACATTTAAAATGTCTGATTTAAATTATAATGAAAAGTATATTTATTTAGATGAAAAGTTACCTAAAGATGAGAAATTACCTAGATATATAGTTAGTGGTGATGTTATGTTATTTGGAGATAATTGTATAGTTATTTTCTATAAGTCTTTTGATACTATATATAAATATACTAAAATAGGTCATATAAATGGATTACCTGATTTAGGTAATGGAGAAGTTACTGTTACTATTACAAAATAAAAAGAATCTTATGATTCTTTTTTTATTTCTATTTCAATAAATTTATCTACTAGAGTATTATCTATCCAGGTACTTCTAGGTATATTTCTATTAGCTATATGATACATATAATTAAATCTATTATAGATTAATTCTAGAAGAGGAGAATCTATTCCTTTTCCATATAGATTATGTATTTCTTCAATTACTTCATATGAATAATTATTATTAGTATCTTTAATAATATTTTTCATAGTTCTATATATATTAATTATTTCTGAGAATAATAAGGCATCTTCTGAAATCATTCCTTCAAAGAATAAGTCGTATTCTTCTATTGGTTTAGGTAATTCTACTGTATTATTTTTATAATAATCATTACGGATTATTTTTATATTTCTTTTTTTAATAAGATGAATTTCACTATCTATTATGTTTAAACTTGTATCTTTATCAAAACCAATATCTAATAGTTCTTGTAGTGCTTCATTATTTTTACCTTGTAATATTAAATTTGAAAAGTACATGATATCACCTCAGTAGTACTATTATACATTAAATTGTCTCTTTTATAATGGCTTTTCTTACAGTTTCTATTATTTGGTCTTTTAATTCATTATCTGAGTTATTCCATAATAGTTCAAATATTACTCCTTCTCCTGGTAGAGTAGATTCGGAATTACTAGATACGGAATTAGTTATTTGATCTCGTATTTCTTTATAATTATCATTTTTAAAATTATATAGTATATATTCTTTTATATTCATATGTACCTCCTTATTTTATTGTGTTCCTTTTCTAGATTTATATGCTTTAATTTAGTATAATAGTAGTTGGTGATGGACATGGAGTTTGAACTAGATGGAATTACTTATCCTATTGTAGTAGAACGTAAGGCATTTCAAAAGAATACTTATATTAGAGTTAAAAAAGATATGTGTATTCATGTTACTACTGGTAAACTTACTAGTAATCGTTTTATTATGAATATGATTAAAGAAAATAAAGATAAAATTAAAGATATGATTGTTTTACAAAAGAAGAAAAAAGATAATAATACTGGTTTCTTTTATTTAGGTAAACAATATGAAATAGAGTATATTAATGAGAATAAATGTTATATAGATGGAGATAAGGTTTATTTAGGAAGAGATTATGATATATATGATTTCTATAAGAAGGAAGCTAAGAAGTTATTTTTAGAGAGATTAGAATATCATTATGATAATTATTCTCGTAAGATTCCACATCCAACTCTTAGAATTAGAAAGATGACTACTCGTTGGGGAGTATGTAATATTAAGACTCATGTCATTACTTTAAATTTAGAATTAATGAAGAGAGATATAGAGTATTTAGATTATGTTATAGTTCATGAACTTACTCATTTAGTGCATGGAGATCATTCTAGTGAGTTCTGGGATGTAGTAGGTGAAAATATGCCTAATTATAAAAAGTATCGTAAGGAGATGAAGGTATTTTGATTACAAGTGTTTCAAATGATAGAATTAAAGAATTAGCTAAGTTATATCAAAAGAAGTATCGTGATTTAAGTGGTAAGTTCTTAGTAGAAGGAGATCACTTAGTAGAAGAAGCTTATAAAGCTGGAGTACTTGAAGAATTATTTGTATTAGAGAATAGTTCTTATAGTTATGATGTTCCTACAACTGAAGTTACTTATGAAGTACTTTGTAAGATATCCAGTGTAGATACTCCTAGTGATGTAGTTGGATTATGTCATAAGAAGGAATCTTCTATTAGTGGTGATAAATTATTATTACTTGATTGTATTCAAGATCCTGGTAACTTAGGTACAATAATTCGTAGTAGTGTAGCTTTTGGAATAGATACAATTGTTTTAAGTTTAGATACAGTTGATTTATATAATCCTAAAGTTATTAGAAGTACACAAGGTATGTTTTTTCATACTAATGTAGTAGTTGCGGATTTAAGCGAAGTAATTAATGATTGTAAGAATAATGGTATTAAAGTATATGGAACTAACGTTAATAACGGAGTAGATGTTCGTAATATTCCAGATTCTGAATTAGAGAAATTTGCTCTTATTATGGGTAATGAAGGTAATGGAGTAAGAGAGAAAATTGCAGAAATGGTAGATACTAATTTATATATACCTATGAACTCTGTTGTAGAAAGTTTAAATGTAGGAGTTGCTACATCAATTCTTTTATATGAAATGGGGCGTATTAAATGATTAAGATAGGTAAGATTGTCTCTACTCATGGAATTAAAGGTGAACTTAGAATATTTAGTGATTTTGAGTTTAAGAATAAAGTATTTGTAGTAGGTAATAAATTAGTAATTGATGGAGAAGATTATGAGATAAAGAGTTATAGACCTCATAAGAATTTTGACATGGTTACTCTTAATGACTATAATAATATAAATCAAGTTTTATTCCTTTTAAAGAAGGAAGTTTACTTTAGAGAAGAAGACTTAAAATTAGGTGAAGACGAAGTAATAGATACGGAGTTAATGACTTATAAAGTTATTAATAAAGATGGTAGAACTGGTAGTGTTAAAGAAGTATTTTTTGCTTCTCCTACTAATAAAATTATTCGTATTATGTTAGATAAAGAATACTTAATTCCTTATAATTCACCTATGTTAGTAAGTGTTTCTAAAGATAAAAAGGAAATTAATGTAGATGTAATGGAGTGATTCTATGTTATTAAAAGTATCTAAAGTTTTTAGTGATTGTCCTGGTGGTAGATACGAAAGTCAAGGACCATATTCTGGAGAAGAATTTCGTAATAATTATTTAATTCCAACTTATGATATATGTCGTGAAAGACAAGAAAAGTTAATTGTTGATTTAGATGGTGGATATGGTTATGGATGCGGTTTTATCGAAGAGAGTTTCGGTGGAATGGTTAGATGCGGATATAGCGGTAAAGAATTACTTAAAAATATAGAATATATTTCTGAAGATGAGATTGGTTTACCTGATAAGATTAGGAACTATATTAAAGAAGCAGATAAAAATAAAAAACAAGTTCAAAAAAGAAAAAGGTGGTTTAAGTGAGAATTGATATTCTAACTTTATTTCCAGATATGTTTTCTGGAGTATTTGAAGAATCTATTATTAAAAGAGCAATAGATGAAGGTAAAGTTAAAATTAATTTAGTTAATTTTAGAGATTATACAAATGATCCTCATAATAAAGTTGATGATACACCATATGGTGGAGGAGCTGGGATGGTTCTTGCTTGTCAACCAATCTTTGATTGTGTTAAAAGTATTAGAACTGATGATAGTATCGTAATATTACTTACTCCAGATGGAGAAGTTTATAAACAAGAAAAAGCTTATGAATTAAGTAGAGCTAAACACTTAATTTTAATATGTGGACATTATGAAGGATTTGATGAGAGAATTCGTAGTATCTGTGATATGGAATTAAGTATAGGAGACTATGTATTAACTGGTGGAGAAGTTGCTTCTATGGTTTTAGTAGATTCTATTACTAGATTAATTCCTGGAGTTATTACTGAAGAGTCTCATGAGAATGATTCTTTTAATAATCATTTATTAGATTATCCAACATATACTAAACCTAGAGTATATGAAGGAATGGAAGTACCTGAAGTTTTATTATCAGGTGATCACAAAAAAATAGATGAATGGAGAAAGTCTGAAAGTATTAGAAAGACTAAAGAGAGAAGACCTGATCTATTCGAATAGGAGGTTAATTATGTATTCCGTAAGTAAGAAGACTAATGGTAAATTGATTGATACTTATGAAGTTCTTAATTTAGATGGATTTTTAATGTCTACTAAGAATGGATTTAAGATACATGATCAAGTTATACAGAATATACGTATTATTGATGCGGACATTGCGCATGGTATAGTAATTGACAAAGTTATGAAGCGATATAAAAAGTTAATTGCGTATCTTACGGAAGTATTAACTAGTGATGACGATAGTGGAGATGCTTTATGTGAAGCACTAAATCAAATTGAAAGATTTCGTTTAGAAATAAAGAATAAATATCGTAATTATTTAAAGCAAAAAGAATTAGAGAAAATGTCTAGACAATTGATGAGACTAAAGAAAGAAACAGAAAATCAATTATTAGAGATACAAGAGAATCGTGTAAAATTGACAAATGGGAAAGGAAGATAATTAATTTTTCCCATTTTTTTTATTTCTATGATATACTTAAAGTAGTATAAAAGTGGGTGGTTATATGAAAGATACTAAAAATAAAAAAAGAGTTAATAACGAGCCTAAATGGAAGAAAAAGAAGGAAGAAAAAGCAAAGAGAAAAATCGTATTAGATATTGGAGTAACTGGTAATGCGATTGAAGATGCTTTAGATGATACTTCTTCAATGGAAGAAATTATTGAAGCTGTTGAAAAGCATAAAGAATTTGCTGGTGAAGATTCTGTAGATGCATTAGTTTCTAATGTTGCAAATTATAAAAAAGAAGAAATTTATGCTGAACCAGAAATTGAACTTCCTAAAGGAATTACTAAAGAAGATCTTTATGGTACTGAACCTCTTTTAGAAGGTGATGATAATTCTATTCAAGAAGAATATCATGAATATTCTTTTGATAAAGAAGTTGAACCTAATGAAGAAGTAGAAGTATCTGAAGAAGATGATAAATTTACAGGTAATA
>CAMJOB010000014.1 GCA_946407495.1 uncultured Bacillota bacterium
AACTATATGAACAAATAAAAAAAACATTAAATCGAAATTTAATGTTTTTTATTATTATGGTCTTGCATCTATAAATGGTTGGGATGTGTTTGTTGGTCTTGATGCATAATCATTTTTCCTTACCATCATTATTTGAATTGCTTCTAGTCGGAATGAATAATGTGCAGTTCCTGCTGCTTGTCCATTCTTAGCCCAGTCTAGCCATCCAAAGTGTTCTGCATAGACTCGGTAATAAATATCGTATTGTGAGGCAACATTACCACTTAGTCTAATCTTGATTGCTTCTAATCGTTTTGACTCTCCTGATGTTCCTGATAAAGCACCATTTGAGACAAAGCCTTGCCATCCATAATCTTGAACGTGTGTTGAATATTCAACATTACCTGTTACTTGTAAGTTCTTTAAACTTATCTTTATAGCTTCTAGTCGTTTAGACATATGAGCTGTACCAGATATTTGTCCTTCATTAATATTATTTTGCCATCCTAAATCTTGGATATGTGTACTATATTTTAATTTAATTGCTTGGTATGGATTTAATGTACTTCCAGGAGCTGCAGCTGACTTTAATTGAACAACGATTTGAATTGCTTCTAATCGATATCCATATCCTGCAGTACCTGCATATTCCCCATTCTTAGCCCAGTCTAACCATCCAAACTCTTGAGCATGTACTCGGTAGTAAACATCATAGTCATTAGCAATATTACCAGTTAATTCAATAGTAATTGCTTCTAGACGTTTTGATTGATGGTCTGTTCCTGATTGTGCTCCATCACTTACAAATCCCATCCATCCATAATCTTGGACGTGAGTTCTATAACGAATACCACCAGTCTTAGATCCCTTATTAAATAATTCAATCTTAATTGCTTCTAATCGTTTTGATTGATGGTCTGTTCCTGATTGTGCTCCATTAGATACATAAGCTTGCCAGCCATAATCTTGAACGTGTGTCTTATATTTAACTGATAATGGTGCTTCTGGAGTTGTGAAGTTAATTGTTTGAGAAGTAGCTTTATTATTACATGCATCATACACTTCTGCATATACATAATATTTTGTTTCTCCTTCTAGACCAGTTATTGTTGTGCTAAAAGCTTGAGAAGTTTTTATATTATTATAATTTCTAGTGATTGGAGTATAAGATGATGCTCCATCTTTCTTATAATAGAATATTACTTTATTTACTCCACTTAATGAATCTTGTGCAGTTAATGATACACTTGCACTTGAATAAGTTACATTACTATAAGATAAGTTACTTGTGATTGAAGGTGCTACAGTATCTACTGAAGATACAGTTACTAATTGTGATTTAGTCTTATTACCAGCATTTTTTAACCATACATAGTAATTACCATTAGATGTTACATTAATTGTGAATGTTACATCTTTACCTGCAGTAGTAACATTACTCCAATTGCTTGGTGTAGATGAAGAATTAGTTACAGAATATTGAGTAATATTTGTACCACTTACAGCATTTAATGAAATTGTTTCAGATTTACCAACTACTCCTGTTGTTGAATAGTTAGTTACTGTCGGATATTGGAATTTATTATTTTTAAAATTAATAACTCCCCAACCATAATAATTATCTCTACCACTTGAACCTAAGTCTGTGGCATTATCTTTTAATAAATTATATGCTTGAGTATATGTATAACTTGGAAATTCACTCTTTATTTGTGCTACTGCAGCTGCTAAATATGGTGAAGAGAATGATGTTCCTGATTGATTAGTATAATATCTATCATTTGTTAAATATGCAGGTAGAATTAATCCTTCACCTGGCATTACAAAGTCTACTTGTGATCCATAGTTAGAGAAATCAGATATTTGATTACTTGAATTAACTGAGCCTACAGCAATTGTATAACTGCTTGATGCAGGATAACTTACTGGTTCTGCTTCATTACCTGTTGCACAAACTACAATTGTTCCTGCTTGATATACTTGTAAGAATTTATTTTCTGCTATTGTTCTTGATGAAGAACTTAATAAACTTTCAGACATACCTAAACTTAAGTTAATTACTTCTACATCACCTTTTAAAGTATCTACTGCTTGGATAATATCTGATAGATCTCCATCACCATTACCATCTAATACTTTAATAGGAACTATTTTTACATTAGCACTTGTACCTTCAGCTACAACACCTGCAACTCCAGTACCATGACCAGCATCATCATCTGGTTCACGATCAAGATTTACATAATCATAGGCTTTTGTAAAATCTACTTTATCTGCTGTTTTATTTACTTTAAAGATTTCATGGAATGCATTAATTCCTGAATCTAATACTGCAACTCTTACAGTACCTATACCACTCTTACGATTAATATAATTTATATAAGTATCTAATCCTGTTGAGTTAACTCCCCAAGTAATATATTGAGGTGCAGCTGCAGTAAATGATGTAACTGTAGTACCTAACATATGTACTTTTCCATCAGTTCCTGCATTAATAATATTTTCATTTTCTTCTAATTCTTTTAGACCATCTTTAGTTTCTTTAGCAGTTTCATAAGTTACCTTATAAACATTTTCTGCAATTTCTCTTACTTCTTTTACTTTTTCATCTTTTTCTATTTCTTCTTTTGACTCGGTTTCAACTATTAATTGTTTTATAGCATATGGATTATTAATTTGAATATTACCTTCTTCAACATTAATATCTCCTACTGCTTTTTCTTTTAAATACTCTTCTAAAGTATTATTATCAATTTTTTCATTTAATTCTTTATCTGTTACACCTAGTAGTTCATTTAATGGCATTTCTTCTCCATCAACTACAGCTGTTTTATTTTTTACATCAATACTTACTTCATAAGCATCTTCATTTAAATCAACGACTTTTATTTTTTTAGTAGGTTGTTTGTACACGAAAAAGATAGTTGTTGCACTTAGTACTACAACTAGAAATAAAATAATACTAATTATTTTCCATTTCTTCATCTAATGCACCTACTCTATCCTATATTTATTATACTTCATAAGTATACTTCAATACAATATTATTCTTTTTTTATATACTAATTTTTCATATTTTTTACTTATATAAAATATATTATTTTAGGGGGTTTTTACTTTGAATTATATTGTTAAACAAGGTGATACTTTATATGGAATTAGTAATCAATATGGTGTATCTGTTATGGATATAAAAAAAGTTAATAATTTAACTTCTAATATTATATCTGTAGGACAAAATTTAATTATACCTACTACTAGTGGTAATAACCCTAGTAATACATTTATTTATACAGTACAAAAAGGAGATAGTTTATACTCTATTTCTAAAGTATATGGAACGAATGTAAATGATCTTATTAATATTAATCAATTAAAAAGTAATGTTTTATCTATAGGTCAAAAACTAATTATTCCAGAGAATGATTTTGTTGTTACAGAAAAGCCTAGTTATATTACTTATGTTGTTAAAAAAGGAGATAGTCTTTACTCTATTGCGAAGAAATATGGTACTAGTGTTTCTACTATTCAAAAAGATAATGGTTTAAAGAGTACAGCTTTATCTATTGGACAAACATTACGTATTAGAACTACAAGTACTGTAGAAGTATTAGAGTGTTATGGTGAAGATGTTACTAATACTTATATTGTTAAAAAGGGAGATAGTTTATATTCTATTTCTAAGAAATTTAATACTAGTGTAGATTCTATAAAGAGTAAGAATAATCTTACTAGTAATAATTTATCTATAGGTCAAGTATTAAAGATTTAGGGGGTTATATGAAGAGTATTTTAGTTAGTGATGAAATATTAAATAATTATCCTGATTATATAGATTTTATTAAGAATAATCCTGGATATAGTACATTAAAAGTACGTGCTTCTGCTGCTAATGAAGCATATCCTATTTCTAATGTAGATATAAAAGTAAGTCGTGTTATTGGTGAATATGAAGTTGTTTTTTACGAAGGTAAAACTGATTCTTCTGGAATGATTAATAATATTATTTTACCTTCTCCTAAAGCTATTAATAACGATATGGAAGTACCTGAATTTACTGAGTATAAATTAAGTGCTATAAGTAGTGTTGATGATTATAATAAAACATTTAATATTAGTGTTTGTTGTGGTATTACAGTTATTCAATATATTAATATTACTCCTAAGATGATGGAGGATGGTTATGGCAATTAGATACCCTATTGTTCCTGAAAACATTACCGTTCATTTAGGTGCACCTGATGTTGCAGCACGAAATATAACTATTTCATTTACTGATTATATTGCGAATGTTGCATCTAGTGAGATATATCCTACTTGGCCTATTAATGCTTTAAAAGCTAATATACTTGCGATAATTAGTTTTACAATGAATAGAATCTATAATGAATGGTACACAAGTAAAGGATATAACTTTGATATAACATCTTCTCCTACTTATGATCAAACATATATAGAAAATCGTGTTGTATATGAAAATATTGTTACTTTAGTTAAAGATTTATTTGATGATTATATTGTTAAAGATAATCAAGTGCAACCATATTTTGCACAATATTGCGATGGTAGAAAATTAACTTGTAATGGTCTATCTCAATGGGGAACTGTGTCTTTAGCTAATCAAGGAAAGAGTTATTTAGATATATTAAAATACTATTATGGAAATGATATTAGTATTAAATATAATGCACCTGTAGGAGATAGCACTGCAAGTTTTCCAGGATATGATATCGGTCCTGGTCAAGCAGGTAATCCAGTTAGTGCAATACAACGTGATTTAAGAAGAATTAGAATTAATTATCCAGCTATACCACCTATTGTTACAGATCTAGGTATTTATAACCAAGAGACGGTTGATGCAGTTAAGAAGTTTCAAGAAATATTCTCATTACCTATTACTGGTATAGTTGATAAAGCTACATGGTATAAGATTAAATATATTTATACTAGTGTTAAAAAGTTATCTGATTTATATACTGAAGGACTTAGTCCAGATGAAGCTAATTTCCAATATAGAGATATCTTACAATATGGAGATACTGGAATAGAAGTTGAATATATTCATTATTATTTAGGAGCGATTGCTTTCTTTGATAATGATATTCCTAGTCTTAAAACTAATTCTGTTTATAATGATAATACTGTTACTATGGTTAGTGCTTTTCAAGAAAAGTATGGATTACCTGTTACTGGTAAGATGACTTATCAAGATTGGAATGTTTTAAAAAAGACTTATGATTCTATTTTAGAAAATATTGATCCTAAATATTCAGAATATGTAGATGAATTATATCCAGGATATTTCTTATCTAGAGGAATGAACGGTGACGATATTAAAAGATTACAAATGTTTTTATATGAGATTTGTACTAAATATAAATCTATTCCTGGAGTTAGAGTTAATGGTGAATTTGATGAATTGACTGAAAGAAGTATTTTGAAGTTTCAAAGTGACAATGGATTACGTACTTCTGGTTTAGTTGGTCCATTTACTTGGAGAAAGATTGTTGAAGTTGCGAGCAAATAAAAAAAGACGTTAATACGTCTTTTATTGTTCATCAATATAATAATGTCTAATTGGAGTTAAATCATCATTTAATTCATAACAGATTGGTCTTCCTGTTGCGATTTCAAGTGAGATAACTTCTTCATTTGATAAGTTATCTAAATACTTCATTAATCCTCTTAAACTGTTTCCATGTGCAGCAATAATTACATTTTTACCACTAGCAACAACTTCTTTAATATCTGAATTCCAATATTCTACTACTCTATCAATTGTATCTAATAGATTTTCTGTAGTTGGTAATTCTTCATCTGTTAATCCAGCATATTTTGGATCATTTCCAGGATATCTTTCATCATCTTTTGATAATTCTGGAGGTCTTACATCAGCACTTCTTCTCCAAAGTTGTACTTGTTCAGCTCCATATTTTTCTCTCGTTTCATCTTTGTTTAATCCTTGTAGTGCTCCATAATGTCTTTCATTTAACTTATAGTTATAATGAGTAGGAATATCAGTTTGTCCTAATTCTTCTAGAATTATTTTTAATGTATCATTTGCTCTTTTTAATACTGAAGTAAACGCTTCATCAAAATGATATCCTTTTTCTTTTAATAATTCTCCTGCTTTTTTTGCTTCGTTGATTCCATTTTCTGATAGATCAACATCAGTCCATCCTGTGAATCTATTTTCTAGGTTCCACATACTTTGTCCGTGACGTACAATTACTAATTTTTTCATATTTATACCCTCCGTGATTATTATATCAAAACTTTATTTCTTTTTGTCAAAATAATTATGAAAGAAGTTACTTTTTACGAATAATTATATAGGAACACTTCTATGGTTAGGCGCTTACCTCAAAGGAGGTGATGCATATGGGTAAGAAAGATTTTTTAGTCTTTTCTCTTATCACCATTATCCTTTTACAAATTGCATTAATTTATGTAATTGTGAAATAACAAAAAGCACCTAACATGTTCTGTTAGGTGCAACCCATAAAACGGTAACACTTAACTCTACTAAAAGAAGTGTTCCTATAAATATTATACTATACTCTTTTTCATTTTACTACTTTATTATAATCTCTTACTACTTTTGCAGGTACTCCTGTAACTGTAGTATTCTTTTTTACATTATGTACTACTACTGCCCCTGCTCCTACTTTGGCATTTTCTCCTATTGTTAGATTTCCTAATACTGTTGCATTTGCACCAATAAGTACATTATCTTCTATTGTCGGATGACGTTTACCCTTTTCTTTACCGGTAGTACCTAAAGTTACTCCATGAAATAAAGTTACATTATCTCCAATGATAGCAGTTTCACCTATTACTACTCCTGTTCCATGATCTATAAATAAATTCTTACCAATAGTAGCTCCTGGATGTATCTCAATACCTGTTCTTCTTTTACCCATATTTTGTACGTGACGTGCTAATACCTTATGGTTCTTTAAGTATAATTTGTGTGCGATATTATAATACATCTTAATCTTAAAACTAGGATGCAGGAGAGCCTCCATGTCACTATGAATTGATGGATCTTTCTCCTTTATTAAATTAATTTCTTCTTTTATTTTCTTAAACATTTTAATTCACCTCTATATTATTTTTTATTTTTGATACAAAAAAAGTTGTAGGTAAAACCCACAACTTTTGTTTTTATACTTTATAAATTATTAATCTAAATCTTCATCATGAAGAATATATTCCCATCCTGGTTGCCAATCTCCGGTCTTTCTCCAATCTGCCTTATTTGCTTCTTCCCAGGAAATATGTTTTGTAATTACTTCAATAGCTAATTGAGGTGCACGATGAGCCATTATACCTATCGTTTTACCTTTGTACTTTGTAGTAACTTCTTTTAAGAATTCACGAATTCTTTTTTCTACATCTTTTAGAGATTCTCCATTAGGAAATGGTTCGTCTACATGTTCTTCATAGACAACTAGTTTTTTATCTTCCCCATCGAAGTCTCCATAATTACATTCTCTTAAACGTTTATCTTGATACTTCTCTACTTCTGGAAATGCAATATTAGCAGAATCAATAGCACGGATTAGGTCTGATGAGAATAAGACATCAAATTTATATGGCGTATTTTTACCCAAATTTTGTGCTTGTTCTTTACCTAAATCATTTAATTCTACTTGTTTCCAGCCACTACATCGTTTTGATGCATTATCATATGTAGTACCATGTACGTAATAAATAATCTTAGTTTCCATATGGTATCCTCCTTAGTTTGTATATTTATTATACTATCTTTCTCTCTCTTTATCTAGTTTATATCTTAAGAATTTTACTAGAGGTTCTCTATCCTCTACTTCTCTATTACAACTCTCATAATCAGAACAAATTGTTTGTCCTAATGATGAATATTCACCTTTTGTTGTTTTGGCAGTGTTAGTTACAAATGTAATATCTCCGCCTCTTTTAAATTTGCGACAAACGTGACATAAGCATTCACCATTTCTTTGGCTTCTGCTTACATCTGTTGCAGCTCCTACAAATTCTCCATCTTGTACAGTTAAGAATACTAATTTATCATCTATTCTTTGACTATAATATGTTAGATTATGAGTTGCGACTGCATCATTATATCCTTTTATAAATGTTTTTAGAGCTTTATCTTTTAATTTTAATAATCTCTTAACATCTTTTTCACTTTGAATTCTTGGAAGTGGTTCAATAGAATATCTTCCCATTACTGAATCAAATAAATCCGTTATTTCTTTTAGTGAAGACATTGCGCAGCATTCAAAAGCATCACCATAATCATATAAGAAATCAGGAAATCTTTCACATATATCAAATAATGTTTTATCTCTTACTGCTTTTCTTACAGTTTGATCATTACTTTGTTTATATGATTCTTCTAAACGCATCATTCTTTTTCTTAAAAAATTATAATCTTCGTTGGAAATAACTTTAGTTTCTATTTCTGCCATATTATTTTCTCCTTAATTCTAATTTCTTTACAAATTCCTTTTGGAATTCTACATGATGATCAAACTCTTCTTGACTGAACTTACCTTCTCCACGATCAATTTTTACTAGTGATCTATCTGGGAAGTTCATAATACTTGCGCCACCAATCTTAGTGAATAATCTTGGTGTACAATTCATATAACATGTTTCTTCTTCATATGGATAATCTTTTTCGATATAGGCATTTGAGAAGAAACCAACTGAATATGCAACCCAACGCATTGGAATAATTGTATCACGTAAATCAGTATTTTTACATAGTTCTTGGAACTCTTCATTTGTTATTGTTCTTACTCTAGGAATTAATTTTACAAGAGCTTCTTGTGTTGTCTCTTGAAAATTAGATTCTATAATATTATCTATTATTTGTTCTTGTGGTAATAATGCATGTCTTGTGAATAATTCAGGCATTGTATCTTTACCAGTGAAACATTTTAATATTTCTTTATATCTAGTTTCTAATCTATTATGAATAGTTTTTAAGAAATGTGGGAATTCTTCACTATTTAAGAATTGCCATCCACCTTTTACTTTATAAATACCTGAGTAAAATATTTCTTGATCTCCACAAATTGGATTTGCTTTTTCCAAATATTGATTTAACTCTTCGCAGTCTAGGGCATCATAAGCAAGTGTTCTAGTTAAGTCAAAGATTGGATCTACTACTGATTCATAATAATATGGAGATACTTCATCTCTTTTTATTTCTTCTATTCTATCAATAGTTTCTTTTTTCCATGAGTTTAAATGTAGATGAAATGGTTTTTTACTCATACCGCTATGACGGTCTGTTGTGAACTCATCATAATTAAATACTAAATATGGATAGCCACCTTCCATTCCATATTTTTCTACAACTTCAGGATCACTTAGGAATTTAATAAATTTATATCCTGTTCCAAATATGTAATGAATTGCTTCATCAGTTAATGATGTTGATGGACTTTTTACTACATTATCAGTTGATTGTAACATCATTTCAAAATCTGAATGAGGTTTAAATTTTGGAGCAAGGGAAATATAATCTTCCCCTTGTTCCGAAATTATTTCATGTTCATCGATTATTCCATCAAATTTTATTCTTTTACTTTTATTTAAGTATAATGGTTCATTAAACATTTCTACTGCTTTACCAGGAATACTTAAGTGATATACTTTAAATTCTTTTTCCATACCTTTTCCCCCTTACCTACTATGTTGTGATTGGTCTTGTTTGAATTAGGTAGATATGATTATTTTCCACTGCCCATTCAATATCAACTTCACATCCATAATGTTTTTCTATTTTTTGTCCAAGAGATGCTAACTCTAGTACTATTTCGTGTGGTATTTTATTTCTATTTATTTCATCAATTATTTCTAGTTTTTCTTGATTAACAAAGAATCTATCTGGTACTACACGATTATCAACTAATTTATCAGCAACACCTTTTACAGATTCAATAACAATACAATCTTTGTTATTACTTACTGGATTCTTAGTAAACATTACTCCAGAGAAGTCTGCAGTAACCATTCTTTGAATTACTATTCCTCCAAATATTGCATCATTATTCTCTGCTTTATATTTATCTAAGTGTGCTCCTAAAAGTGACTTCCAGCACTTCTTAATACTTTTTACAGTAGCTTCTACTGAGTTATTAAATAATTCAGTAATATATTGTCCTGCGAATGATTTATCATCGCTATCTTCATTAGGTGAAGAACTTCTTACAGCATATGTATATTTGTCAAAGTTGCATCTTTCTTTTAATATATTTTCATCAATATATGTATCTTCTATTAACTTATCAATATCCTTTTTATGCGTTTTTAAATCTTTAGCATATTCTACATATTTATCATATTTTCCTTGTTCTTTAAGAAGATTTTCAAAGAATGAAATACCTAAGAAATGTGCTTCTGGAACATTATCATTGAACTTAGCAAGTTCTGCAAGATTAAAGGCTTTATTACCTACTTCACTCTTTTCAACTTTATCTTGTAATGAGTAAATTCCAACAACTTTTTTATCTTCATTATTACTTGTTTCTAATACTTTTACTGTTCCAGCTTCAGCATCTAGTTCAATTAAATCTCCATCTTTAATTAGTTTAGTAATACCCTTAAAAGCTATAATACATGGTTTCTTTAATTCTCTTGAGATAACAGAAGCATGTGATAAGATTCCACCTTCTTCTGTAATAATTCCATTTGATTTTACAATGGCATTCATAAAGTCGAAGTCTGTTCCATAAGCTATTAAGATTTCACCTTTTTCTAACTTATTAGATTCTTGGAATGTTAAACAAATTCTTGCTTTTCCTCTTACAATACCAGGAGATGCACAGATACCTTTTCTAGTCTTTAATACTTCGATATCTTCTTGTTCAGTCTTAACTGATTGATAATACTCTTCTCTTGCTTCTCCACCACTATATAGTGTAGATACTGAAGAAATATAAATACCTTGTCTTCTATGTTCTAATTCTTCTTTAGATAATTTTTTCTTTTTTAATAATAGATTTTCAAAATCTTCCATTAGATAGAAACGGATGTCTTCCCATTCCATCTTTGCTCTTTTAGATACTTCATCAATAATCTTATTTCTAAATTGAACTGATTTACCTAAGAATGCTTTTTTACGATCTCTCATGAATCCTAATTTAGCAGCTAAAGCGAATAACTCAGCTAATTGTTTATTCTTTAGCTTCTTGTAAATTACATCTTTTTGTTTCTTTAACTTTTTAGGATATTCTTCTATCTCTTTAATTCTTCTATCAATATAATCTTCTCCAAGAGATTTCATCTTTTCATATCTAGTCATTAATACATTTTCATTTAATGGACTAGATCCATATCCTATAGTTACATAACTATATTCTTTTAAATGATTCTTAATAATTGTCTTAATACTCTTTTTAGGATTATCTTTTAAAGCTTTTAAGAATGCATATTCTTCACGAATAACCGCTGTATTATCATCTAATGAATAAAGCACACTTATTTCATCACTAGTTAAATATTTATTTGCTTTTAAATCTGAAATAGCTCTTTGTAATCCTAATTCTACTGGAGCTAAATTAATATAATAAATTTGATTTAAAGTAATTTGATACCAGTTAAATAATAAATCATATAATTCTTCATTAGTTAACTTTTCTAATTTTACTTTACCTTTTTTCTCTAGAAATTCTTCTAGTAGAGTTTCTTTTCTTTCATAATACCAATAACAATTTTTAATAATATCTGGATTAGAATTATCTTTTGGATTACGGAATTGTTTACTTATTTGATCAAGGCATTTTTCCCATTCGTCTTGGGGAGTAAATGACCATAACTTGTTGTCTTGAAAATATAGACAGATGTTCTTAAAACGGAACCAGTTGATTGTAGATGCATGTTGGTCATATAAATCATAGATGAATTGTACAGACAACATAGAGTCTACGTTACGATAGTTGATTTGTTTCCAATTGGAAACTTTACTTGAACGAATATACATATTTCCTCCTAATTGTATAAATCCTTTATATGTTCCAAAAACTCATGATATCCTTTGTCCTTCTCTCTTGGATATTTGAGTGGATTCTCTACTTTAATGTATTTATTATTTTTACCTAATAGATGAATATAATCTCCTAACTTCACTGCTTCTTCTAAGTAGTGTGTTGATAGGATTGAAGTAAACTGTTCTTTTCTAAATTCTTTTAAGAATATATCATGGATATTTTCTTTAGAAATAAAATCTAGTGCACAGAATGGTTCATCTAATAATATAATTTTTGGTTTAGTATTTATTGCTTTACATAGAGCTACTTTTTGTTTTAATCCTACTGATAATTCATATGGATAAAATGTTTTAAACTCTAATAAATTATGTTTTTCTAATATTTTATCAATTACTTCTTCAGTATGTTCTAACTTGCATGACTTTAAGGCAAATTCAATATTTTGATATACCGTTAGCCATGGGAGAAGATTGTTTTCTTGAAGAATCATTGAGATAAAGATATCATCTTTCTTTTCAATTTCAGGAAATTCGATATTTCCAGATTCGTATTCTTCTAATCCTGCAATAATTCTAAGTAGTGTTGATTTGCCACATCCTGATACTCCTAAGACACAATGAATCTTGCCACTTTCAAATTCTGCATTAAAATTATCAAATACTTTTTTCTTTACTCTTTTTCCATTTTTATAATCTTTGGATAAGTTATTTACTTTTACGGCTATTGTATTTTTTTTCTTTTTCATATTACTCACCATTCCTTACCCAATGTAGTGTCTTCTTAGATATAGTTGCGATTATTAGTGAGAAGCATGCTCCTAATAATCCCATTAATACTATTCCTAAGAATACTTTTTCATAACATAATAATGTGTAGTTTTTCCAAGTATAATAACCTAGACCAACTTTACCGCTTATCATTTCTGCCATAATAACAGATAACCAAGCACCACTTATTCCTAACATCATAGCCGTAAATACGCTTGGTAAGATACTTGGAATTATTATCTTTATATATTTTTCTTTTCTATCTAATTTATATAGTTTAGCAATACTTAAATAATTTACTGGTATATTATCTAATGATCTATATATATTTAGAAACATTGGAAAGAATGCTCCAACAAATGTAATGAATAAAATACTTTGTTCCATTGTTGCACACATTATAATGGCTACTGGTACCCATCCAGCATTTGGAATTGGTCTTAATAATTCAATAATTGGATAGACAATTTTATCTAAAACCTTAAATTCATACAAAAGAAAAGCAAGTATAATTGCGATAATAAAGGCCGCAGAAAACCCAACTAGCACATTTTTTAATGATGCCAGTATATTGGTATAGAGATTGGTTGTTTGTAATTCTTCTACAATAATTTGAAAATTCATCTTACTTACTCCTCTCATAAACATAATCTTTTAAATTAAATTCTTTTACTTGCTCTAGTTCAATTAAGAACTTTTGTTTATCGATTAGAGTTTCTAAATCTTCATCTGTAATAGTTGTATCCCAAGAAATATTATTTACTTCCTTTTCTGTAATTTCTAATTTGAAACCACTTTCTTCAGTAAATATCTTTGCTGCTTCTTTAGGATTATCCTTTATGAATTTATGTGCTTCATCTAATGATTCTACAAATAAATCCACAATCTCTTTGTTTTCTTTAGCCCAATTATTGTCTACAATTACACCTGCTAGATAATCTATCTTTGTTTCTTCTCCATCTAATAGTAATTTGGCACTGCCCTCATCTACTAAGAAGTTTGGATATGGTGCCCAGATAGAGAATGCATCTGTTTTGTTTGTACTTAATAATTGGCTTGCTAAGGCTACATCTTGATGAACAATTGTTACCTTATCTAATAATTTGTTTTTTTCTAGAACCTTCATTAACATATAGTGTGCACTAGATCCTATTGGAGTGGAAATTGTCTTTCCCTCTAAATCTGATACAGACTTAACCTTACTTTTCTTTGGTACTAGAATACTTTGATTTTTACCATCTACTCCTTTACCATCCATTACTAAAAACTTAGAATCATAGTTTTTAATAGTAGATGCTTTATACATATTTAGAATTAGTGGCATATCTCCCATAAATCCAAATTGTACTTTTCCTGAAATCATACTAGTGTTTATTACGGCACCAGATATTTCATCATGCCATACAACCTTTACTTTTCTATTAGGGTACTTTTTCTTTAACTTGTCTTCAAAAAAATTTTTGTTTTTCATTACCAAAGCTCCCCAAGTTTGACTTGTTACACTTTGGTAACCAACATCTACTTGTAGTGTATCTTTAGCGGTCGAATACGATAATAAGTAGCCTATTAAAAAGATTGCAATAATTACGATAATTAATACTTTTCCGTTCTTTTTCATACTTGCAACACCCCCATCTTTAGATAGTCATACAAGCACAATAATAACTTAAAAATGTTTTTTTGTCCAATATTTTTTTATTTTTTTTACATTTTTTTATTTTTGAAAGCAATTTTCGACAAAAAAGACACCGATATGGTGTCATTATTAATTCTTATATTCATACAGTACACTTGGTCTATGACCAGCACCTGTATCTAATTTATTAGTCTTTTTAACTTTATCTTTTATTATTCTACGAAATGCTGGATCTAATAGTTTCTTACCTAATATAACTTCATATACTTGTTGTAGTTCTTTTAAAGTAAAATACTTAGGCATCATATTAAATACTATATCTGTATAATTTAATTTATTACGTATTCTTTCTAATCCTGTTAGAATTACTACATCATGATCGAATGCGATATGCGTATTGTTTAAACCAGAATAGTTATATCTATCTGTTGTTTTTTCTTTTAATTCTTTCTTTATATTTATTTCTATTACTTCATCTTCTTTTTGTAGAGTTAAAGTAACTTTATCTTTTGTTTCTACTCTTTTTATTAAATCAAACCAATAGGCATTTTGATTAATCATAGAAGTTAATCTATTCTTATCTACTAAAGCTACAAAGGAAGTTGAAATAACTCTCATTCTTGGATCTCTATTTAAAGAATCGAATGTATATAATTGTTCTAGGTAAATATCTTCTAGATTAGTTTCTTGTTTTAATACTCTTTTAGCACATTCTTCTAGAGTTTCTTTCTTTGGTTCTAGAAATCCTCCAGGAAGACACCAACAATCTTTGTATGGATAGTCTTTTCTTTTTACTAAAAGAATACTCATTCTCTTTTCTTCATTTTTACGATAATTATCATTATCTTCACTAGATACACTAATTAATAATATATCTGCAGTCATAGATAATTTTTCATATATATCCGAATTATAATTTTTTAAGAACTCTTCCTCGTTCTTATAATTCATTTTACTCCTATATAATTTCTTCTCTTACTCGTTTACTATAACTTTCATTTTCATCTTCTTTTTGTTGGATGAAAGCTTCAGCTATTTTTAATACTTCTTCTCTATTATGTGAGGTATCAAAGAATGGTATGTGATATTTCTTACATTCTTCTTCTAGGAAGATAGAAAAATCTACATTATCTTGGCACCAAGAAAGTAATTGATCATCTGGAATTTTAGTTGTCCAATAATTCTCTTTATCATATTTTCTAATCTTATCAAAATTTTCTTTAGCAGTTAATTTTGGATAACCTAAAAATACTACTATAGTTTCTTCTGTATTAATTAGTTTAATATCTTCTGGATAAAGAAATGGAGTATCAAATAAATATTTTTCTTCTTGGAAATTTGTATCTGTTTTATTATCTTCTATTATGCGATTAATTATACGACACATAACAGGACTTACTCCTGCCCAATCATCATAACTAATATCATAGGCTTCACAGATACCTCTTTTAATACTATCCATTTTATAATGAACAAACTCATCCTTTAATTTTAGGGCTAAAGATGTTTTTCCTGCTCTTGCAGTTCCAGCGATAATTACGTGCATTGTTCTACCTCACTTATATAGTTTATTCTCTCTTATATATTGTAATACTCTTTCGTCTAAATTGGAAGTGTCTTTATTATTTCGGATATTGGTAGAAGACTCATCTATGGCTTTAAAATCTTCTATATATATGAAGTTATTTGTATTATATTTTTTAATAATATTTTTTACATCTGTATTATCTCTTTTTAAGATAATTATTTTATTTTGTAATAGTTCATCTACTTCTTTCCATAAATGGAACTTTTCAATATTATCAGATCCAATAATTAGATATAATTCATCATTTGGATAATCTTTTTTTAAACTACGGAATACTTGATATGTATATTCATAATTATTATGAATTGTATCTATTATTACATTATCTTTCTCAAAGTACTTTAACATATTAATTCGATCTTGCATTGGAGCTAGATCTTGTTTATCCCAATAATTGGGAGTTGGTAGTATCAATACTTCATCTACATATTTTTTATCTAGTAAATAATTTACTACTTTTATATGTCCATTATGTACTGGGTTAAAACTACCTACATATACACCTATTTTCATTTTAAATACTCCGGTATATTAAATTTATGTCTTGTACTTCTATGAAGATGTTCTATCCTTTGTTTTGTCTCTTCTGGTAGTTCTTCATTATTCATATATTTTTCTATATCTCTATAAGTTACTCCTAATTTATCTTCATCTGTTTTACCAGATAATCCATCACTTGGAGCTTTATATAATACTTCTTTTGGTACTTCTAGAACTTCTCCTACTTTTATTACTTCAGATACTGTTAAGTCACTTATTACTTTAATATCACATACTGAGTCTCCACCCTTAGTAAAGTATCCTACAAAGGCTTCAGATTTATTACTTGTACCAGCTACAATATAAGTTCCTTGTTTTATTTTAGAATACATTGCTGCTACATAGTATAAAGTACTCATTCTTAATCTTGGCTTTAAGTTAATATTTGAATCTATATAAATATCATTGTTTTGATTAAATTGTTCATATTGTTTTAAATAAGTATGATACGTATCTGTTAAATCAATATTTATTAATTCAAAGCCATATTTATCAGCAACTAATTTAGCATCTTGTCTATCAGTTTCTTTAGACTCACATGGCATTGTAACACCAACTACATTTTCAGGTCCTAATGCCTTAGCAAATAGTCCAGCTACTACACCACTGTCTTTTCCTCCACTGATTCCAATAACAGCACCTTTTATATTATTTTCTTTATAATAGTTTCTTATATATTCAATTATTTTTTCTGTTTCTTTTTCTGGATTAAACATATTTATCTCCTTAAATATTTTAATGCTTTATAAATGGTTAATTGTGTTGATGCATCTTCTATATAACCTAATTCAATTAATTCTTCTAATTCATTTATATCTACTGTCATATTATCAATTACTTCATCTTTATCTAAATGTCTATCTTCAAAGGCATCTAGGTCTGTTGCGATAAAGCAATGAATATAGGCACTAGTTACTCCTGGGTCTTGATAGAAAGCACCTACTTCAACTAGATTAGCATCATTACATCCTATTTCTTCACGTAGTTCTCTTTTAGCACCTTCTAGTGGAGTTTCTCCTTCTTCAATATATCCAGCAGTTAAACCAACACCTACTGTTCTTTTAGTAAATACTCTGGGTTCTACAGTAATCATTACATCGTGATCATTTAACATTGGAAGAATGATGGCAGCATCTCCAGTTTTATTTTTCTTAACCATTTTTTCTCTTAACATCTTCTTACCATTATTAAGTTCTACTTCATAGTTTTCTAATTTTAAGAATTTATTTTGACTATAAGTTTTAATAATAGATTTAGTTTTAATCTTCTCTATTTTATTATTCAATTCCTCTAACTTTTCTTTTCTCATCAGTTCCTCCTTGTCTATGTTCTTCAATTAATTCTTTCTTTACTTTAAGTAGTTTTTCAGATAAATCTACATAATATTCATGAGGATACTCTAGACGTTTAATTTCTGGGTATAGAGTTTCAAATTGTTTTGTACAATATTCTTTTCTTTCAAATACTGTTGGCATTTCATAGATTTGTTTACCTTCTTTAAATACTTGTACTTGTAGTTCTTTTGCTTCATAGTTAGTAATTGTTTTTTGTTTCCATTCATCACTTGGATCTATTAATGTATATTCATTTTCTGGAATTACTTCATCACGGAAAGCAATTACATCTGCTAGAGCGAAATTAGTTTCTTTATCATAGAAACGAACTACTTTTTTAAATCCTGGATTTATAGTTTTAACTGTATCATTACTTACTTTTAATCTTGGAATAAAGTTTTCATTTTCTTTTACGGCAACTAATTTATATACTCCATCTACTCTATCAGTTGAGGCAGCAATATTATCTCCAACACCTAGAGAATCAAATTGTGCTCCTTGGTAGATTAGAGATGTAATTGTATACTCATCTAAACCATTTGATAAACATATTTGGGCATCTTTATATCCAGCATTATCTAACATTTGTCTTGCGGCTTTTGATAGATATGCTAAGTCACCACTATCGATACGTATTCCTTTAAATGGAATGTTATTTGGTTTTAAGTAATTATCAGCTACCCATATAGCATTAGGTATACCACTATTTAAAGTATCATATGTATCTACTAAGAATAAGCAATTAGTAGGATTTGATTTAGCAAATTCTAAGAAGGCTTTTCTTTCGTCATTATAGAAAGTGATAAGTGAATGTGCCATTGTACCTAAAGCATTAATACCTAAGTCTTTAGCAGTTTTTACATTACTTGTTCCTGAACATCCACCTACTATTGCATATTTACTCGCTTCGTAAGCAGATGCTGTACCTCTTGCACGTCTTGCACCAAACTCCATTACACTTCTTCCATCTGCAGCTTCAGTTACTCTTTTTGCTTTTGTTGTAACTAATGATGCATGATTAAAATGTGCTAACATAGCAGTTTCTAATAATTGTGCTTCTATTACTTTTGTTTTAATTGTAATTACTGGCTCATTTGGGAATATTGGAGTTCCATCAGGTATAGCATATAAGTCACCAGTAAATTTAATATCTTTTAAATAATTTAAATATTCTTCAGTATAGTTATTTGTATTTCTTAAGTACCCAATATCATCTTCATCGAAGTGGAAGTTATTAATATAATCAATAATATTATCTAGTCCACCAGAAATAGTATATCCTCCTTGGAATGGGTTTCTTCTAAAGAAAATATCAAATACTACTTCTTTATCTTTTTCTCCTGCTTCAAAGTATGTTTGACCCATCTTCATTTCGTAGTCATCACATAACATTGTGTCATTTAGTTTCTTCATTATTTCACCTCGTATCTTTTTACTCTTATTAATCCATTATTAGCCATATCTTGTAGTGCTATTTCATTTACTTCATCTACATTATGGTTAGGAGCATCAAATGTATCAATACCATCTTCTTCTACATAGATTTTAATATCACGATCTTGTTGGTCGAATAAATTACGTAATGTAATTCCTCCATTCTTAACACAATAATCAGATAGACATCCATTTAATACTACTTCTTCTAGATTAGTCATATTCGCAATATCATTCATAAATTCAGGTGCGAATACAAAGTTAGTTGAATTCTTTTTATATACTAATGAATCTTCTTCGAATGGCTTTAATGTGTCTTCTAATTCAGATTCAACTGTACCTTCTAAACAATGAGAACCAAATGTTTGGAATTCAACTGCATTAGGTGTATGTGAATCACGAATGAAAGCTACTGCACTATCATCACCAGCTATGAATGCTTCTACAAGTCTTTTATTCTCTGGTAATATTCTTTGAATACTAGGTGCAGCTAAAGCTCCTTCTTTTACAAAACCATTAACCATATCAATTACAATTAATAGTTTTTTTATTCTTTTTAACTCTTCAATTTTCTTTTCTCTTATCTTCATGTTAACCTCCATATTATCTCTTATTAACATTTTGTTAATATCATAATACTACCCTTTTAAGTCTAAGTCAATATAGTTTTGAATAATAAAAAAAGAAGTATTTCTACTTCTAATTATTATCTTTAATTGCGCATGTTGCGGCGATTGATCCATCAGCTACTGCAGTAGTAAGTTGTCTTAAATCTTTTTCTTTTGTATCCCCTGCTGCATATATTCCTTTAGTTGATGTATGCACTCCATCTATTGTTTTAATATAGCCATCTTCTGTTAACTCTACTACATTTTCAAATCTCTTATTATTTGGAGTTTGACCAATAGCAATAAATAATCCATTTACATTTATTATATTTCCATTATCTAATTCTATACTATCTAATACTTCTCCATTTAATTTAGTTATATTAGTATTTAAGATAAATTCTACATTAGATTTATTACGTAATTGTGATACATAATGTTCTTCTCCACGGAATGTATCTCTTCTATGAATTAAATATACTTTATTTGCAATATTAGATAAGTATAAAGCATCTTCTAGAGCAGTATTACCTCCACCTACTACAGCAACATCTTTTCCTTTAAAGAAATTACCATCACATGTAGCACAATAAGAAATACCTTTACCAACTAATTCTTGTTCGCGAGGTAAACCTAGAGTTTTTCTTTCTACTCCATTCGCAATAATGATTGCTTTTGCTTGATACTTATTAGAGCTTGTCTCTACTTCTTTCGTATTAGAGATACTTAATACTGATTCGTATTTAATCTCTCCTCCAAAATCTAATACTTGATTATATAAAGTAGTTGCGTAATCAAAACCACTTATTTCTTTTATACCAGGATAATTTTCTATATTAGTAGCATTTAATATTTGACCACCATAAGTTTTTTCTTCTAATACTAATACTTTTTTATTTCCTCTTAATGCATATATAGCAGCAGTTAAACCAGCAGGTCCTGCTCCTACAATTATAATATCGTACATAGTATCCCTCCATATTCACTTATATTTTATCAATACTCATGTTTTTTCTCAATAAAAAATGACTATAACTAGCCATTCTTATTACCACACATTGGACAATAATCTGAATCTACCTTTCTACCACATACTGGACAGAAAGTATTTTTATATCTTAATTTTTTAGTTACTTGTGCAGTTATATTAATTCGTTTTATTGCATGAATGTATAAAGCTATTACAAATACAAAGAATGATAATACTAAAGTTGTTCTTCCTGATAAAGCACAATAGTCATATACTCCATGTAAGAATATTGGAACTATTAAACTTAAAGCCATATTCTTTGATTTTAAATCTTGTCTATTATTTATTTCAGATAGTTTAGCAAGTCCTAAGTAATAACCCATAAACACACCATCAAAGGCATGTCCAGGAACAGCACATATAGCTCTTAATATTCCTGTTGCGATACCGCCTTCCATTACATACATAATATTTTCTATACAGGCAAAGCCTAATGCTACAAAAGCACCATATACTATCATGTCATATAATTCATCAAATTCTTTATCATTATATGAAAATAAATATAAAAATATCCATTTACTACTCTCTTCAATTAGTGCTACTCCTATAAAGACTTGGAATAGTAGTTCTATTAAATCTAAACTTTCAGAGTCTGCTTCAAAGAATGGTACTATTGAGAATAGAACTACAGATATTACTAATGTAACTATACAAGATAGAACACCACCTACAAATAATTTGGAAATAATACTTAATGGTTCTTTGTTTCTATCTTTATTATATATATAGTATCCCACGATAAATACTGGCAACACTGATACTAATAGCAATATTGATGATGCCATATTATCACCCCATTTATGATTCTTTTTGTTTTGCTTTTATTGATAATAATGTATAAGCAATTAGGACTGCAGTTATTATTATGAATGATCCAGGAAAGATAGTAATTATTACTCTTCCTCTTTCAATATCAATTGGTTCTTCACAGAATGCATTAATTACGTCATATGAATATATTGAAACTATAGATGAAATTATTATATTAATAATTGTTCCAAATATAATTGCTTTGGCTACACTTAATGTCATAACCTTTCTCATATTTTCTACACTCCTCTATATTATATATTATACGTTTTATAGATTTTAAAGTAAAGAAAAAAGGATTTATAAAATCCTTTTATCTTGTATATACTTTTGGTCTAGATTCGAAATCTTTTACTGTTTCAGTAACATCATTTCCGTATTCAACACGAGATTTTCTTTCGTATAATTTCTTAGGAGTTTCTAATTCTTCTACTAATGGCATATAGTATTTTTTACCTGTAGAACGATTTCCTAAAATACCTTTCTTGATTGTTGTATTGTTACTTAATAATTTTTCATTTTCAATGAATACTCTTAGAGCCATTTCATCATTACCAGTTTGAATAGCAGCTTTTTCAGCTCTTTCTAATTCTGCTTCTCTCTTTAATAAATCAGTATCTAAGTTATGTTCTTTAGAGAAACGATAACCTACATAATTATTTTTAACTGATTCACTCTTAGAAGCTTTAGAGAAACTATCCATACCACTAGATAGAATATCTTTAGCTTCATTATAGTCATTACGGATACTTTCAACTACTTTAGCTTTTCCTTTTAAGATTTCTTTCTTATATTGAATGTATTCATATCTTTCATCATCACTTAATGATTTATCTCTAGCTTTTTCTTCAGCAACATTTACTTTTTTCATTGTTCTGAATAAATCTTTATAATTATCTTCAATACGAGTATTAATCTTATCTACTTTTTCAGTAGTATATTTTTCTAATCTTTCTTCAATTAATACATTTAGTCCAGTACCATAACGTTCTTCTTCTACATGGTTCTTATATTCTTTTAATAAGATATCTAAGTCTCTTTCTGGAAGATTATTTAAACGATCTTTAATAATTTGCATTCTTCTTTTAGCTGAATTACGATATAAGAATTTATTAGCAATTTTTTGCATTCCTACAAATGGTAATTTAACTATTGCAGGTACTACATGTACTAAGTTATATAAATAGTTTCCTGTTTTAACTTCTTCTTTGAAGTTTTCTTTTATATCGATGTTTTCTATTTGGTAACCAATACCATCATATTTCTTAGGTTCTAATCCTCTTACTAGATTACTAATAATTGTTTTATAACCATAAGCATCATCTGGGTATTCTACATATGCTTCTTCTTTAACATATGGTTTTTTGATTACTTTGTATACTGGTTCATCATTAACTTCAGGTAATTTATCGATTTTTTCTTCAATAGCTTCCTTAGTAAAATCATCTTTTACTGGTTCATCTAATTCTTCTTTGATTACTTTATTAACTTCTACTTTAGGTTCTTCTACTACTGTTTTTTCTTCTACTACAGGTTTAGTTTCTACAACTTTCTTTTCTACTACTGGTGCAGCTTTAACAGTTCTCTTTCTTAAGTATTGTTTAATCTTCTTAGCATATTTTTCTTTTTCTTCTGAAGAAATAGTATTTACTTCTTTAATTCTATTAGCAACACTAGCCATATTATGAGAGATTAATAATTTATTTAATTCTTCTTCTCTACTTGCTTGATTAATGATTGCTTCATATGCTTTTGGAGTAATCTTAGCAGCATGTGCTTCTTTTACTAATTTAGCACGAACTGTATATTTATCATTTATTCTATTTAAATATTTTTCGAAGATAGCAATTTCTTCATTAATTTCTTTTAATTCTTGATTGTATTCTTTACGTAATGTTTCACCATTAGATAATTCATAAGATAAACCAACTTTATTTAATAAAGCAGCTTTTCTTTCATTATATTCTCTAATGATATTTTCAAACATTTCTTGTTGTTTACTAATCTTATCTAATTCTTTATCTTCTACTAATTCAATTGAACCATATAAGTTATTGTAAGATTCAATTGCTTCTTCTGGTAATTGTTTATAAGCATTTAATAATTCAGTTCTCTTATTATTAATTTCTTCTCCAATAACCTTTTTATATTTAGGATCATCAGTTTCATTATATAAGTTAACTAATTTACCAATAGTTTCAAAATATGTATCAGTTTTCTTAGGAGTATCTAATAAATCTTTAGCTTCTACTAATAAAGCATTTACTCTAATAGTTTCTTCATCTAATAAAGCTAATTGTCTTAGATATTCTTCTTCAGATAAATGTTTTTTCATTTCTTCTAACATTTGTCTTTTAATTTTATTTGCTTCTAAAGTCTTTTTATAACTTCTAACATTCTTTCTTAATTCTTTCCAATATTTTTCCATCTCTAACACCTCAATATATTACTTCGAACCCTTTATCATTTTAAATACTCTTTGTACCATTTCAATTTCACGTTTATCAGTTAAGTCTTCTAACTTTCCTGTACCTAGTACTGGGTCAAATGATGATACATAGATATTTTTTCTACCATTTTTCGCAATAGTATGATCTGTATATCCGATATATCCTTTTCCAGTATCTGGTGAAGTAAAAGTAAAGATTACTTCGCACTCAACTTCTTGTCCATCTTTCTTAATGACAATCTTTTCGTCTTCCATAACCAAACTCCTTAAAAACGTTGATTATTATACCACAAAACAAAAGAAAAGTCAATTTGAATTGACCTTTCTAACTCTTAACTGTAATGTTTATTAGTTGCTTCTTTTTAGTGTTTTTCTTAGCTTTAATCTTTACTCTATAGATGTCTTCTTGTTTCTCATCTTTTTGTAAAGTATTATCTTTGATTTTATTTTCATTATCTAGGACATTTTCAGTACCTTCATTCTTAGTTACTTCTAGATAAATACTATCATTGTATCCAAATATAACAGTATAATTTACTTCTTCAGGATTAACATTATCTTCTTTACTATTACTTACTTTAAAGATATATTCTTTTTCTTGTCCTTTTTTCATATTAGCTACATCTACACTAATATCTGAAGTATTACCTTTACCTAGAACTGGAATAACTATATTAGCACGAACATGTTCTTTTAAATCTTGTTTAGCATAATGAGCTTTAAATCCAAGAAATACTGTTAGTGCTAGTAAAGCAATAAATACTATTACTAACATTAGATCAGTTGAATCTTTAGGATACCAGGTGTACTTTCCATGTTTTACTGAATCTACTTCATCAAATTTAATTTCTGCTTCTTTCTTTTTTCTTGCCATAATATCCTCCTATACTAATCCATTTTGTAATCTATTCTTTAGAATGTTCTCTAACTGAGTTCTTTGTTCATCAGTTAAATCTCTTTCAAATATTATATCTGTTATTTCTTCTTCTATTTTTGGTTTATTAGTTACTTTAGAATTTAATGTAATATTACCTTTTAGAATAGTTTTCTTATCTTTTCTAATATCCATATCTAAAGTAATCTTAGAATTATAAGAATCTCTAGTCTTCTTAGTAATCTTATCATTTAAATCAATAACAATCTTATATGTCTTATCATCAAAATTAATTTGATATCTTGGATTACTCTTATCATAATCTAATTCAATCTTACCAACTTTTTCTTGTTGTTTATTTCGTATTACAATATCTACTTTATCTCGTTTAGTTTCATATTCAAAATAGAACTTTGTAGTTTTATTTTCTAGATATGTTATACGATTATAATCACTTTCTATTTGGAAACCTTTAATACCATCTTTATCAGTTACTTCTACTACCATCTTCTTCATATCTCTGAAGAATCCTTTAGTATAAACTTCTAATTCTACTTTCTTTGTATTCTCTAAATATTTCCAATCATTCTTAATCTTATAATTTTCAAAATCATTATAAGCCCCTTGTAGTATATTAAAAGCTCTTTTATCTTTCTTTAATACTTCTAAGATACGTTTAGATAATTCAATCATTTTCTTATGATCAAGAGAAACTGATATTTGAGTTACCTTTTCACTCTTTCCATCAATAATAGTTGTAGTATTCTTAGTCTTATAATCTTTCTTATCAATATTTTCTGGAATAGAAGATAGTATCAATCTATAAAGATATAAGATATTATCATTAGCATTACGGTCTCTTGTTAAAGATTCAAAATATGTTTTATTACCATTATTAATATATTTAGTCATGAATTCTTTAACAAAATAATATTCTGTTGAGTTTTCTATTAAATACTTTTCTTCTGTTACTACTTTATTATTAATTGAAGTAGATTGACTATATAAGAATCTTTTCTTATTTTTATCATGTTGAATACTATAGTTAGTAGTAGCCTTATTAAGATTATTAATTAAATAATACTTCTTTAACATATCTTGATCTGTCATATAGTTTTCTAAGACACGATCACTTTGTAATGAATAAGTAGCTTTACCATCAATATTAAATGTATCTCCTACTAAAGTTTGTCTTTGTGGTATACGAATAATTTTAGTTACTTCTTTTCCTACACTTACTATTGCACTTTTAGTAACTTCACTTGGATTATTACGGAAGTCTTTATTATATTTATATAATGCAATACCTGAGAAGATTACTATAAATAATATTAATAATAATACTTTAGTTCTTTTTCTTAATCTTGTAATATATTTAATACTACTTTGGATAGTTTCATTATTATCTACTTTTTCTACGATAGTTGAATAGATAGTAAAAGGACTTCTTGGTCTAGGTCCTTTCTTTTGTTCAACTTCTTTTTCTTTTTGTTCTCTTCTTTGTGCTTCTTCCTCAGCTGCTTTTATTTGTTCAATAGAAAGTTTCTTTAATGTCTCTTCCAATTCTTTTTGTTCTTCATATTCTTTTATTTTATTTTCTTGCTCTTGAAAAGCATATTCAACGATATCCTTAGCGGATTCGGTTGGTTCATTATCATTTAATTGGACACTACTGTATGTGTCTTTGTTAGAATCATTACTCATAATGTTTACTCCTTAAAGACATTATAACAAAAACAAAATAAAAAGTCGATTGATTATCGACTTTCTGCTGATTTTGTTAGTAGTGATAATTGATATGGAATTTTCTTTGTTGTTGGTTTAAGTGAAGGGTTATATGTAACTACCACTTTTATATTAGTTTCTTCTCCAGGAGCTAGTACTTTTCCTTTAATATCAGTTGTTGTAATTGTTACTGGATAGATAGAATTTTTATCATCACTATCATTAACATAATCTGGTACAGCAATTAGATCTATTAATTCTGCATCTATTGTACCTTTATTTCTTACTACTAAGTTATATGCTAGTTCATCTTGAGGTGCGTATAGAGTAAATTTCATATTTACTGTTTGACCTTTATTAGTAATACTATTTTCTCCAACAGGGGTTTTAGTTCCTCCTTTTACTGAAGTATCTTCTTTTACTTTAGTAAATACTACTAGGAAGCTTTCTTCTTTCTTTTTTAAATTATCTAATTTAATTGATAGAATTGAAAAACCTATTGCTAGAAAGATAATAGTTACACATAATAAAGCAATTATTAAATTTCTAATACTTATCTTTTTCATTGGTTATTTCCCTCCTCCGTTGGTTGTTGTACATCAGGAGCAAATTTAGGATTTAGATTTATGGTCATTTCCATTCCTTTGGTTATAGCTGTGCCTGGAGGTACTGATTGTCCAACTACATAACCTACTCCTTCTATTTTAATTTTTATACCTAATTCTTCTAATAATGATTTAGCTACTTTACCAGATAAACCATTTACATCTGGTACTGCTATATTATTATCATTAGTTATTAAATATAATGTATCTTTTGATGTTATTTTAGTATTCTTTTCTGGACTTTGTTTAATTATCTTATTTCCATTACCTAAGATAACGTAATGTATTCCTTGTGAATCTAATTTAGTTTTTATTTTTTCAGTTTTCTTATTAATATAGTTTTCTATTTCATATGTTTTAATATCTAATTTTGCTGCTTGAGTATCTTTATTACCTTTATATTTTGAGTAATTACTTACTACTTCTTTTACAGCATTAGATATAGATTTTTGTGATCCACCAGATGGTCTTTTAACTGCTGCATAAATAATAATTTGAGGATCACTTTTTGGATAGATTCCTGCAAATGAAGAAATAATATCTTCTTCTCCATTTAAGTAACCACTTGAGTGTTCGTCTGCGATTTGAGAAGTACCTGTTTTTCCAATTAGTTCTCCTCCATCAATACGATAACCACTACCAGTATTACCCCATCCATTAACACAGTCATCCATTAATGAAATCATTTTTTGTACTGTTTGAGTTGAAGCAACACGTTCAACTTCATCCTTTTTGTTTTCTACTATTACTTCTCCATCTTCTGGATTAACTATCTTACTTACAATATATGGTCTTAACAACATACCATCATTAGTTAAAGATGTCATAGCTTGTACCATTTGTACTGGTGTTACTAAGATACCTTGACCAAATCCGGCATTGTAAATTTCAGTTTCATATCGGAAATCTAATTTCCCTTTTTGTTCATTTGGTAAAGATATACGTGTCTTTTTACCAAATCCTAATTTTTTATAATATTGTCTCATCATTAAACTATTCATATGACGATTAATAATATTAATAACTCCAACGTTACTACTTAGAGCATATCCTTTATCAAATGAAATTTGACCCCATCCATTACGATTCCAGTCACCGATTACAGTACCATCTGTTGTAGTGAATGTTCCTGAGTCATATGTTTCATTACCATCATATACTCCATTTTCCATTGCAGCCATATAAGTAAATGTTTTCATTGTACTTCCTGGTTCATATGGACTTGCTACAAACATATCTAAATAATTTGTAATATTACGAACATTAGGATCAAATGATGGAGAATTAGCTGTACCTAGGATTGCTCCTGTTTTAGCATCTGCTACTGTAAAAGTAAACCATTCCCATCCATAATTAGCATTACTATTTTTTAATGCTTGTTCAATATAGAATTGAATATTACTATCAATTGTTAAATAAATGTCTTTTCCTTGTTGAGCATCTTGTTTTAATACTGGAGTATTTGCTATTTGATATCCTTTTAAGTCTTTTTGATATTTGATATAGCCATCTTCTCCAGATAATAAATCATTATAATATTTTTCTATTCCCATCTCACCTTTAATTGTGCCATCATCATTTGTTTTAGCATAACCTAATATGTAAGATGCGAAGTCTCCTTTAGGATAATAACGTTTATAATTTTCTATAAAATCTATTCCAGGTAAATCTAAGTCATCAATTTTATTCTTTTGTAATTCACTAAGTCCTTTACCTGCTTTACCAAATTCTGTTTGGTATACATTTTCTTTCTTTAAATAACTAAGTATTGTCTCTTCATCTAAATCAATTACTGTTGCGAGTGCTTTTGCAGTACCTTCTTTATCTACTACATGTTCCGGTTTCTTCTCATTAATTGTACGATTAGAATCTAGGTATGCAATTAAAGTATAAGAAGTTACAGTTTGTACTAAAGCATCATTATTAGATGCATATATCGTTCCTCTTTTAGCTGAAATAGTTGTAGTCTTAGTTGTACGTTTAGAAGCTAATTCCTTTAAGTTAATTCCATCTACTTTTTCAGATAAGGCTAAGACAGAAACACGATATATCATTAAGCCAAACAAAAAAAGAGCTGGAAGAGTAATAAGGATACTTAAATGTACACTATTCTTTCTCTTGCTCTTTTTCAATTCAATCACATCCTATTGTCCGTTACCTTGTGGGTTTGCCTCATCTTCTGTTATAGTCTTAATGTTATTATTATTATAACTTAATCCTTGTTCTTCCGCAACCTCTTGTATCTTTGTTAGAGATGCTAATTCATTAATTTCCATATTCAAGCTTTCATTAGTTTTCTTTTGAGCTTCGATGGCTTTCTTTTCTTTCTCTACTTCAAAATTTACTTCAGATAAGGTTGCTTTTGTAAAGACAATAGATATTGGTGAAAATACTACTGCTAGTACGGCACATGTGTATAGAACTTTTTCAAATAAAGACATTTTAATTTTCTTGCGAACTTTAGTGTGCTTCTTCATATTCTCACCCTTTCTTTCTTATTTTTATTTTATCCTTTCAATGACACGAAGTTTGGCACTTCTTGCACGAGGATTTCTTTCAAGTTCTTCTTTACTAGGTTCAATAGCTTTATTTACTACTAGTTTAAAATCTGGTAAATATTCATCTGGTACATTTGGCATTCCTTTTACTACATCTGGAATTGCTGTTTTTTCTTTGAAGTAATTCTTCACTAGTCGATCTTCTAAGGAATGGAAAGTTATCACTGATACTCTACCACCAACCTTTACTATCGATAATGCTTGCTCTAAGGCAGGCTCAATTACATCTAATTCTTTATTTACTTCAATTCGTATTGCTTGGAAGATTTGTCTTGCTGGATGTTTATCCATTCTAAATTTCATTGGAACAGCTGTTTTAATAACTTCAACTAATTCTAATGTTGTTTCAATAGGTTTATTAGCTCTATATTCTACAATCTTCTTAGCAATATTATTTGAGAATTTGTCTTCTCCATATTTATAAAATATTTTTGCTAAATCTTCTTTACTATAATTATTAACGACTTCATAGGCACTTAGTGGATTATCTCTATCCATTCGCATATCAAGTCGTGCATCTTCGTGATAGGAGAATCCTCTTTCAGCTTCATCAAGTTGTGGGGATGAAACTCCTAAATCAAATAAGACTCCATCTACTTTGTCTACTCCTTGTTCTTCTAACTTTTCTTTTAGATGAACAAAGTTGCTTTTGATGATAGTGAAGTTAGTACCGATCTCATTTAAGCGATCGGTACTATGCCGAATTGCTTCACTATCTTGGTCAAAGGCGAATAAGAACCCCTTCTTAATCTTTGACAATATCTTGCTGCTGTGTCCGCCGTAGCCTAAAGTGCAATCTACAATCACACTGGTTTCTTGTAAGTTTAATGAGTCAATTGATTCTTCAAGTAAAACACTTATATGTTTTTCACTCATAAACTCACACTCTCGTTAAATAAATTTTCGGCTATATCGGACATACTATCAACCGCAGAACTCATGAAGTCATTCCAACTTTCACAAGACCATATTTCTAACCTATTTCCTACTCCAACGATGACACACTCTTTTGTAATGTTGGCATAGGCTATTTGAGGGGAGGTAATATTTACACGGCCTTGCTTGTCGAATTCTGTCACAATGGCACCAGATAGAAAGAATCGTGAAAACTCACGTGCGTCTTTCTTTGTAAATGGAAGGGTTTGTAGTTTTTGGGTGATGGAATCCCAATCTTTCTTGGAATAGATATAAAGACAGTGCTCTATTCCTCGAGTAATAATAAATTCTTCTCCTAAATCGTATCGCCATTTAGAAGGTATGATTAATCTTCCTTTTTCATCAATTGTATGATGATATTCACCCATGTACATAATAAATCCCCCACTATTTACCATTTTCTACCACTGCTTAAGTATAATATACCCAAACTAGGTGGTTTTGTAAATAAATGTGGAAAACTTTTTACACAATTTACAAAAATTTTACAAAAATAAAAAAGAGGAAAATTTTAAGAATAATTTCCCTCTTTATAATTATGTTTTTTTAATAATGATTCAGACATACTTTTCTCC
>CAMJOB010000015.1 GCA_946407495.1 uncultured Bacillota bacterium
GGATTAATAATTGTTTTAATTTTAATTAATTCAGAATCAGATATATCTAATACTTTTTCTATTGTTGGTGATGTATTTAAAGTTACGTATGGTGACTTAACTTCAGATACAAATTTTGAAGCATTAAATTCATTATCTGTAATTATTGATGCAGAATAATTTGAACCTGCAAAATTAATTTGTGCAATTGCTTCATCTATATCAGCAACAATCATTGCATTTTTTTGATCTAATCCAATTCCTTCTTTTATATATAGTTGTAGATTAGAAGTTGATTTTAATATTTTATTAATAAACTCTAAATCTTTTTTATCTTCTATATATAAATCATAATTATGATATCCAGATACTATTGTTTTATTTTTACTTTGTTCTAGTATTTGTTGTTGGAATCTTCTATTACCTATTCCAATTATTAAATCTATATGTGAATAATTTTTAAATACAGAATTTAAATCTTCTGTTATATATAATTGTACTAAGTTTTTATTAATATTATTTTGTTCTAAAATATCTTGTACTATTTTAATAACAAAATTATTAGTACCATATAAGAATCCACTATTTACAAATATTGTTGAATTACCAGCTAAGATATTTTTAATTAATAGTTCTATTATTTCATAGGTGTTTCCATCATTTATTATTACTACTGTTCCTTGATCAAAAACTTGTTTTCCATACATTAGTTTTTTATCTTCTGATTTAGTAGACTCTAATACTTCACCAAAAACATGATCTAGTTTAGTATGATTTAAAATTGATGTTAATTGTGTTAGATCAATTTTAAATCCATTCTTGTGTTCTAAATCAATTTTATTAGATTCTTGGATATGTGGAAATAAATTTAATAGATTTTGTTTTATTGTATCTACTGCATGTATTAAAGATTTTGATTCAAAATCTTTTTTTATTAAATTTGCATTTAATAAAATTTTATCTATATTATTATTTTCCATTTATAACACCTCTTTCTTTATTAATTAAATCACTTACTAATTTTTGTTTATTATAAATATCTTTAGCTTTACCTTCTAATAATTGTGTTTGTACTTCTCTATTATCTGCAATTTGATTTATTCCTAAATTTAATTGCATTAATACTTTGTCTTCTATATTTCTTTCTTCTAGTCCTACTTTTGTATTACAGAAAATATCTGCAATATTAACTTCATAACCCTTATCTTCATAAATTATTGCGAAGTTTGGATGAAGTAATACTTTTGTATTTTCTTCACTAATTCCATAGTTTCTAGAAATCTTTGGAATGTATCCATTTGAATTATCATAGAATGATACTTCAGTTTTTAAATCAGCATCAGTTCCTTTAGTAATTAATTCTAATTTTTCTAGTTGTAGTAAATTCTTTTCATTAAATGAATTATTATCTAAAATATCATAATCATCATGATAGAAGTTTGGTGCTGTCTTTGTTGTGTTTGTTATTTTTGAATTATCTTCATTTTCTAAAATATATTGTGTTTGTGAATCATTAGTATAAAGATTTCTTCTTAATTCTACTGGTGCATCAAAATACATTGGTCTAGCAATAACACCAGTATCAACTTTAGCATTTCTTTTTAATGCTGAAGCTATATCATTATATCCTGATCCTACTGTTACTTTATTTAATTTTAGATTTTCATAATCTTCTTCTGATATTTCTTTTTTATCTAACGCTTCTTTATATTTTTCATTATCTTTTTTAATTATTTCTTGTGCAGCAGATTTATAAACATCATATACTTCATTTGCGAATACATCTCTATTTATTCCTGCTAATTCTTTTCTATGGAATGCTCTATCTGGTATTTCGATATTATCGAAACATAATGTTGATTTATTTCTCCATGTCCATGATTGGGCAACTACATTATTTTCTGAATCTCGAATTATAAATATTCTTCCTTCTTTACTTACCATACTATGTTCCATACACATCTCAGCTGCATTATTTAATTCTTGGCAACAATCTGTTAATGTTCCAATTGCCATTGCAAGTGGATCATTTAATTTTAAGAATTCATATTTATAATCACCTAATGTATTTTCTACTCTTGGAATAGAACTAAATATTCTAGTTTTTCCATGTTCATAAATTCTTTGTAATGTATTAAATTGTTCTTGTGAGTATCCTGCTATTGCAGATACTTCAGCAACTTTTTCATTACCTACTTCTACATCAGTATATTTATTACTTTGAACATAAGATATTGCTAAGTCCCAAGTTAAATGTCTATTACTATTAACTGTTTTAATATCTTTAAATTGTTTTTGAATACTTGATAAATATTTTGTTGCATCAAAATCATTAATAATTAAATCCATATTATTTAAGAAGAATTCTCTAAAGTCTTTATCATATCTTAATTCAAATCCACCAAATAATTGATGCGCTCTTGATGGACTAATTACAGGACATGAAATATCTCTTTCCATATTCTCTCTAATAATAGCTGTTGATTTAGGACAACTTTGTGGATTAATTAATAACTTATAACTACCATCTTCTTGTAGTTTATAAATATTATCTGTTATAGATTTAGAATTATCATAGTTGTATCCTTCTTGTACTAATAGTTCATTTAAACTATTGTATTCAACAAACTCTTTAGGTAAATATTCATTTATATAATCCTTATCTTTATAATCTTCTATTTCTCTTAAATAATTAATTATTTCTTCGTGTTCTTTTTTTATCTCTCTTGGTATTGATGTGAATAATTCTATTGTTTTCTTTAAACCTGCACTATCATTATCAAAAGCACCAAATGTGTAAGCTACTTTTAATAACGCTTCTTTTTCTTCTTCTCTATCTGTCATTGATTTAATTCTCATTAAATTACTCCAGATAGGACCATTAATTAAAAACTTATCTGAATTATCTAATTCAAAGTTTTTCATTATAACTATATCAGGAATAAATTTTTGATTAGTTTTGTCATACCATTTTTTCATTAGGTCAACATTTTCTTCTTCAATCATTTTTTGAACAGTATCTGCTCTATTTATTCCTAGACGAAGTGACTTATCTCCAAATTCTTTAAAGTATTTATTTAATTCATCTTTTTTATATGCACTTCTTAGTAAAGCAGATGATATTGCTTTACCCTCTAGATATGGCATCCATTCTGGATGCTTCTTTAGATCATTAAATGTTAATTGATCATTAATTGTACTATAGAACTTTTCATATAATTCTCTAGGTGCATCATCATTTAAAAATAAATCTTCTTCTTTTTTAATAAAATCTGGAATTTCATTTGGGAAATAATTTATATTTCCTAAACGACATTCATTTATTATTTGATTATCTAATTCATTTTGTATTTCTATTGGTGTTTTATTTTCTACATTATAAATTGTTTTTCTATTTTCTAAATATCTACCATATCTTACACATAAATTTAAAAATACTTCTTTATCTAATACTTTATTTAATTCTTGTTGTTCTTCAAATTTATATGATGGATTATCTTTAAATATATAACTAGTTGGATTCTTTCCTCTATGAATACCTTTTGCTCCAAAAGCAAAATCTAAGTTTTTATTTTTTAAGATATCTACTAATTGTGGATATTCATGAATTATTTCAAAAGATAAATATCTATCATGGAATGCTTTTTCAATAAACTCTTTATCTTCTTCTGGAATACCTTCCACATTAGATAGATTTAAAAATAATGATGGATGTTTAGAAACAAATTCTTTATCTTTCTTTAAGAAATCATAATTTAAATTATCATTAATAATTTGATTATAAAAATAATTATGAATATAATCTTCTAATTCAAATGCTGAATTCAAATTATTAATTTCATCTAAATTAATATTATCTATTTTATTTCCATATATTGCATATATTTGTAATAATTCTTCATTACCAAATTTATTTACTATTGTTTTAGCAAATTTATAATTATAATTTTCTTCTGTATTTAAAGGATATTTACTATCTTTTAAAGCTAGTAAAGATAATAAATCTTTATCTATTAGATATGGAATTAATTCATTATGTTGTTGAATAAAGTTTGGTCTTATTTGATTTTTATAGAATGCTTGTTTAACCATTTCTGGTGCATCTTTTTCCACAAATAGTTGTGGATATTTTTCTCTAAATGATCCACTTATAAAATCATAATCAGGATAATCTGTGAATACATTTGTTAATCTTAATCCATTAATTAATTCTGCCATTCTATCGCAAAATTCATCATATGTTTTTTGATTATTTTTAAATCTTTTCTTATCCTCGTCAGTCATACGAGCATAAGTAAAACTACCAAATGTTTCTAAATAATTTGTATATTTAAAATTATCTCTATCTCTAGCTTGTTTAAATAATATGTGATTTTCTTCTTCAAATCTTTTTAAATATTCTTTGTTCATCATTTCGACAAACTCTTCAACACCATCTCTAGAAATATAATTATGGATATTATGATTTTCTATTTCTTCGATTGTAGTATAGTTTGGTACTATATTTAAATTCATTGAAGTTAACCATTCAGGTAATTGATAATACTCTTCATGATTTTCATTATAGAATCTTGTTCTTATATATTCTTCACTTCTTGCATAATTCTTAACTGCTTTTATAAATGATTCTTCAAATGGTAAACTTGTATCTATTCTTTCATTTAATTCTTCTAAGTTTTCTTTATTTAAAATATGAGAGAAAACATCATAATGTTTTTTTATTAAATCTGATATTAAATTATTACCTACTATCTTTGCTAGATTAGGTATTTCATTATCTTCTTTTAAATAATATCTTACCGGTATTCCTTCAAATACATCTATATTTTGAATAATATCAAAATAAGTTAATTCTCTATTTCTACATTTCTCTTGCCATTCTAATGGTAATTCTGGAACTGGTATATTTTGTAAGTTACATGTTTCAAAATTACATAAGTTACTAAATTGTACTTGTCTAAAATCTAAATTAGCATGAGTACCAGTGAAGTCTATACTTCCAATAATCTTCATACCATTCCATTCTTCAAATGGAATATTACTTAAGTCAAATGAAACAATCTCTTCTTCTACAGACATATAGTCGTCTAGATCGTTTTTGGCTACATTTAATTTGGCTTTTAATTGTCTAAATTGTTCAATACTCAATTGTTCCATATGACACACCATCCTATAATAAATTATACCATATATCTTTTTTTCTTAATAAAAAAATATCCACATTTATTGTGGATATTTTATTTGATCTAATACTTTATTTAAACTAGATTCATTTATTAATCTTACTTCATTATCAGAATAAGTATCATTATTATATTTAGTAATAACAGAACATACTCTTTCATGTAATTCTTTAGGCAATCTATTAGTCTTACAATTCTTTAATAGATTTTTTAAATCAGATGTTTTTACTTCTAGATTAGCATTATAATCTTTTTCTAATACTAATAATATTCTAGCTGCTGTTGCTTGTTCTGTTTTAGAAAATATTTCTCCATTTAAATTATCATAATCAATTATATAAAGAGAAATTAAATTTATTAATGGTACATTAATAGATTCTACATCACGTTCTGATAGAACTTTTAATTCATTATAACGAATTGTTTTATAATGCATTACTAAATGATAAGCAAATTTATTTAATATACTTTTATCATTCATATTATTCCTCCTTATAATTTATTTTGATTAGATGATGAAGATTCATTCTTATCATCAAACATTGAATTTAAATCATCTTTTGGTTTTACAAAACTATGAATTTCAACATTACCATTTTTAAACATCTCATCAATTTCATCTTTTTGAGATTTAACAAAGTTATGAATTTCATAAGATTGTTTCGGATGATCTTCAACAGTTATTTCTTTATAGAAAACTGAATTGGTTGTTTTCTGTTCTACAGTACTATTTGTTAATCTTGTTGTTTCTTCTTGAGTCATCTTGAATACTTTAAATACGGAATTATGCATTTCTTTATATTCATTCATAACTTCATTAGTTACTTTTGTAGGTTTTTCTAGAATAATTCTATTACTTGATTTAATAGTAGCAGCTATTTCTTTATCAAAACCTACTGGTGTTGGTAGATAATTATTGAAATTATCTACTTCAGCAATTATTCTTGTATCATTTTCTCCATTATTAACAATTGGCACATCTTTAATTGCATGAGACATATGCATTGTATTTTCTTTTGAACCCGGAGATAAATATATCGCATTAGATGTTTCTCTAGAATTAACAAATTCTAGGATATATGCATTATTAAAATTAATATTATTATCTCTTGCGAATGCATTATTCATATAAGAGTCTACTGGTTTTTCTATTGAGCCTGTTCTTAATTTTACTTCTTCTCTCACTCTACGAATAATTGGAGACATATCTTTTATTCTACCAATCTCAGCAATTACTTCTGACTTTTCTGCAATCTTTAAATAATTTAGAGATGGAGTATATTCACTTTCTGTATCATTATAATTTTGATTATATACTTCATATAATTTTTCTTTTACTTTATCATTTGAAGTTAATAGATAAATCATTTCTACCATATCGTATTTTTTATTAAGATTAGATATATCTGGTAGATCACCATATAATTCTTCATTTGGTTTTGTTTTTAATACTTCTTTTTCAAATAAAGATTGTCTTGCTTTATTTTCTACTTTAAATAATTCTTCTTCTAACATTAAAGTATCATTTTTACTTACTTCATCTGCTAGTTCCATTAAATAATTTTGTCTTTTATTATTACAATATAATTTATTTAAATGATAATGATTCTTTATACCATCATGAGAATTAACTCTTTGATTTAATAAAGTATTAGTTTCATTTTTTATCTTTTCTTTAATTATATTGTGTAATGATCTTTTAGAAAATTCTAATTGATATCCATCAATTAGTAACATTTCTAATAAGTCATATCTTACTAATTCTTTAGCTAATTCTGCTTCTTCATTTTTACCATTAGATATAATTCTATCTAATTCATTTATTACTCCAACATAAGTATCTATATTATCTATTATTTCTTCTCTTGTTTGAGATGATGTTGGTTTCTTAATTAAAGAAGCTAATTGATCTACATTATAACCTTCAAAATTTTTAATAGTATTTCTATTTAAATTTTTTTCTATAAAATTAGTATCTAATTCTCTTCTATTAGTAACTGGATTTATATTAATTGCCTTTTCATTATTTAATTCTAATAATATTTCTTCATCATTTAAAATTGAATTAATATATTTAGTTGCTAATTTATCATATACTTTATCTTTTATTAATGATTCTGATTTTTTAAAATCATCATAGAATTTTTCTTTATTTAAATTTATACAGAACATTGATAAATTTAATCTAACTAATTTTTCTAATTCTGATTGACCTTTTTTAGTATTCTTCATTATAGGTAGTTGTCTTGAAGAACGTGCTAAATCACGAATAATTATATTACTTGCTTCATCAACAAACTTTGTATCCATAAAAGTTTGATAATTACTTTCACTACCATAATTATTCTCATTAATAATATTTAACATTTCTCTTAAATTATGTACTTGATATATTATTTCTTTTTGAATAGCACTTTTATTTTTATATTTATCTTGAATATTATTTAATTTAGAAATAATATTTCTAGCTTGTATTTCAAAACTATTATCATCTAAATTACTATAAGCTAATAAATCATCTATTTGATCTTCTTTACCTAAATTAGATAAGAATAATTTTTCTTCTTCTGTTAATTTAGATGGGTCAATCCTTTCTTGATCTTCTTCTTGATCTTCAGTTAATCCATCTTTATATACTTTTACTAATTTACGAAGTAATCTTTGTGTATCTGCATCTTTTTTATTTGGTAATCCAAATGTGTGTTCTGGACAATCACTAAAATCTACTTCTACTGGGAAGAATGTCTCTGTTCTACCATATTTATCTGGTTTAGATTTTTTGTATGGCAAAGAATAAACAACTTTATTGTTTTGAAGGTTACGAATATATGCTTTATATCCATATTCAAAAGAATTACGGTAACGATTAAATAGTTCTTCGAAACGACCTCTTGATCTATCTTCATTAATAGTAGCTGGACCACGCATTTCGTTTGGATCTACGTAAAAAATCATCGTAGGTTTTGAAATATGAACAATGTCTTCAACTATTCTTTTTTCCATAGACAATTCTCCTATTATCTTAATTATATATAATATTGAAATAATTATAAATATAGTCTTTTTGTTTTTTACTCCAAATTGACATTTTGGGCCGTTTATGTTAAAATATATGACGTTTTACAGGGGTGGAATCATGAAGGAACGTTACTTATATAATCTTGGAGATGGAATGAGAGAACATACTATTGAAGAGATATCAAGTAAGCTTTATTTAGACAAAAAATATTTAGAAGCTATATTAACTTTTGATGATGCTGAAATAAATACAGCTATCATGAAAGCTAATAAAGAAAAAGTATTAAGTGAAAAAATGGATTTTTTAACACAAAACTTTAGTTATACTTATTTATTTGAAAAAGGACCTAGAAGTATATTAATTGATTACTTTGAATTAAATAAGAGAAAGAAAGCTTTATTAGATACAGTTCAAGGTGTATTAGATTTAGAAACTGATGGATATTTTACTTTCTCTAGTGATACACTAGATTTAATATCAGTTAATACAGTAATTAATTATGATAAGACTCCTTATACTTTAGAACAAATTAAATCTTTAGAAGCATTAAAAAGTGTTTCTAATGGTACTAATACTAGAAATGATATTAATACTTGTTCTGAAATATTAGGAGAAAGATTAACTAGTGAAGAATTAAGTTTAACATCTTCTACTGGTTACTTAACTTTAGGTTTAGAACATTCAAGAAGTTTAATTAATTTTGTTATGGATCACTCTTTACCTATTATTTATAATCAAATAATTTTTGATTCATGTATTGATAAAGAAAAAACAGGTAAAAGATGTGTTACTTATATTAAGAAATAAAAAGAGGTATCTATGGAAGACTTATTAAAGTGTTGTACATTATGTCCTAGAAATTGTAGAGTTAATCGTTATGAGACTGTAGGTGCATGTGGAGCTAATGATAAAGTTAAAGTTGCACATTATAGTCTACATGAATGGGAAGAACCAGTAATTTCTGGAGAACATGGAAGTGGAACTATATTCTTTTCTAATTGTAATTTGAAATGCATATTCTGTCAGAATAATGAAATATCTGAATTAGGATATGGAAAAGAAATTAGTATTTCTAAATTACAAGAATTATATGATAGATTAGAAAAAATGGGAGCACATAATATTAATTTAGTTACTCCTACACATTATGTACCACAAATAATAGAGTCTTTAAAAAATAAGAAATTAAATATACCTGTTGTTTATAATACTAGTAGTTATGAAAATGTAGATACTATTAAATTATTAGATGGAATTATTGATATATATTTAGCAGATTTAAAATATTATGATTCTAAATTAGGAGAAAAATATTCTCATTGTAAAAACTATTTTGAATATGCTACTAAAGCAATTGAAGAAATGTTTAAACAAGTTAAAGAATTTAAAATAGAAAATGATTTAATGAAAAAAGGATTAATAGTTAGAGTATTAATTCTACCTGGACATATTGATGATGCTAAAAATATTATTAAATATTTATATGAAACTTATGGAGATAAAATATTTATTAGTATAATGAATCAATATACTCCAATGAAATGTTTTGAATATGAAAATTTAAATAGAAAAGTTAGTGAAGAAGAATATAATGAAGTAGTTAACTATGCTTGTGATTTAGGTATTACAAATGCTTTTATTCAAGAAGGAGATACTGCAAGTATTAGTTTTATTCCTAAATTTAATTGTGATTCTATATAAGAGGTGTTTGGTTATGGAGATTTTTTTAGAAAACAAAGATATTAAGAGACATGTTAAAAATTATTATAAGGAACAATATGGAGTTAAACATCCACGTGTTAAATTAATTTGTGAGAATGTTAGAGATAAATCTCAAGAATTAGATTTATTCCATCATGATGATGTTTACTACAATATTTTCTTTAGAGCTCATATTAAAGGTATTGTTACTGATCATGATAAAAAACGTTATAAATTAGATACTATGATTAGTGAAGAAAAACTAAGACATATTGTTAGAGAAGAATTAAGTAAAGATTTTGATGTTGAAGATTTAAAATTTGGATATCAAGTATATGATCCTAATAATATGACTGGTGTTGAGGTTAACTTTGTAAGAGCAAAAGCACAAGTTAATAAAAAAGAAGAGAAAAAATTAGTATTGGATTGTGAAAAATAAATGAAATCTTTCATTTATTTTTTTGTTTTCTTGTATTTTTCTTGATTTATGATATTATAACTTTAGGAGGTTAATCAAATGGATAAATTAAGAAAGGTATTATTACTTGTTCTTGTTTCTCTACTTGTTTTACCATTAACAGTTTTTGCTGAAGGCGAAGAAGAAACTACTGAAACTGCTGAACAAAGTAAAGAAGTTATTGTTTATTTCTTCCGTGGTGAAGGATGTTCTCACTGTGCAGAAGCTGAAGCATGGTTCAAAAGTATTGAAGAAGAATATGGTAGTAAATTTGAAATTAAAGATTATGAAACTTGGTATAATCAAGACAATTCAGAATTAATGGGAAAGGTTGCTAAAGCTAGACAAGAAGAAGATTCAGCTACTGGAGTACCTTATATCATTATTGGTGATCAATCATGGATCGGATTTGATCAAGCTTATGAACAAGAAATGATTGATAAAATCAACGCTTTATATGAAACTGATGTTGATTCTAGATATGATATTATGAAATTACTTACTGATGATACTAAGAAAGAAGAAAAGAAAGATAATGACATTGGTTCATTATTAGTAGTACTTGTTATCTTCGGTGGTATCGGTGCTGGAGTATATTTCGCAAGAAAGAATTCTAATTAAAAAATAAAAATACTTCTTATGAAGTATTTTTTTTATGGAAGAACTAGTACTTGTCCTACTGATAATAAATTAGTAGTTAAGTTGTTTATTCTTTTTAATTCTTCTACACTTATATTTTTATCTTTTGAGATACTCCATAGAGTGTCTCCTTTTTGTACTGTATAAGAATTAGTATTATCCATAGTTGGAATAAATAATTGATCCCCTACTTTTAAATCTATTGTTTCTAAATTGTTTAAATTAATAATATCATCTACTGAGATATTATATTTCTTTGAGATAGACCATAAACTATCTCCTTTTTGGACGTTATAGAGGTTCGTATCTTCACTAGGTATTTCTATTTCATCTTCTATATCTATAGTAGTAGATGGTAATTTTAATTCTTGTCCTATATATAAATTATTACTTGTTAGATTATTTATATCTTTTAAGATATCTACTGTAGTATTAAATTGTTTAGAAATACTATATAGAGTATCTCCTCTTTTTACTTTATATGTATCTGTATTAGATATTAATTGTAGAGTTTGTCCGACATATAAATTATTAGAGTCTAAATTATTTAATTGTTTTAGTTCATCTACAGAAATATTATATTTTTTAGAAATACTATATAGAGTATCTCCTTTTTGTACTACATAAGTATCTGTATTATCATCTATTATTACTCCAGGAGGTGTATATGGTGTATTTGTATAATCTGCGATAGCTTTTACTACTCCTTCTGCATAATCTAAAATATTATTTTGTAGTTTTATTTGATCATTTTTATTATCTATAAAACCATATTCTATTAATAATGGTTCATTTACTCCTGTTTCTCTTAAGATATAGTAATAATCTTTAGAAGGATTCTCTGGTAATACTCTTTGGTATACTCCCCTACTTATTTGACCAGCTTCTTTTATATTTTCTAAAGCCATACTGGATAGAGTTGGATTATTTCTTAGAGAATAAACTATCTCTGCTCCTTCTCCTCTACCTGCATTAATATGATTAGATATTAATATTACATTAGGATTATTATTAAACAATTCTTTTACCTTCTTTACTCTTTGTGATTTAGGTAAACTTATATCTTCAGTTCTAGTCTCTTTAACATTAAAACCTAGTTTTCTTAATCTATCTGCCATATACTTTGATACTTGTAAATTAAAATCTTTTTCTTTTAATGAACCTGATATAGCACCTGGATCTTCCCCTCCATGACCAGCATCAATTATGATTCCTGTTAATTCATTCATATAATCACCTATATTAATATATGAAAAAAAGAACCTGTTGGTTCGTTCCTTTTTAAGATAAATTATTGTATAATTAAATTAGAATGGTGGTGGCGTTATGAAAGATATATTCTTAAAACTAATCTATCAATTTTTTTATAATCCACAATTAACAGATTCTTATTATTGGAATGTATTAGAAGATATAATTGCTTTATACATTACATCTTTTATTATTATCTGGATTATTTATTTAGTACTAAGATTATATTTAAAGAAAAGATATTGCTACGAAATGAGTGTTAAAGAATATTATTTAGAAACTAATATGAAGATGTTATTTCCATTTCTTTTAATACCTTCAGTATTCTTCTGTTTAGTTAATCTTCAATATAATTTAATATTCTATATTATTAGATTAATACTATTAATAAGTACTTATGTATTTATTATTTGGAAATGTAATGTTACTCGTAACTTTAAAAAGATAGATGAAAATATTAAATTAGGTGCAGAAATATATAAAAGAAAATTAAATAACTTTTTAAAAACTGATTATAAATCATTTAAATGTAATATTAAGCCTAATAATATTGAGAAAAATGAATTTCCTAAGTTAGAAAAAGAAATTTATAAAAGTAAAGAAGCTAAAAAGTATTATGAAAATTATTTTACTTTCTTAAAAGAGATTACTCCATCATTTGAAAAACTATATGAATTTATAAAAGAAAATAATGATGATGAAGAAGTAGTTGATTATTATAAAGATGTATTAAGAAGTATTAAACAAATAGATGAGATTGATTATCAACCTAGTTATATAGAGATTAAAACTTATTTTGAAATTATTAAAGAAGCTATTACTAAATTGTTTGAAGACTTTAATAATGATCAGGTATTTTCTATATATAATGAATTATTCCCTAATTATAAGTTTAAAGTATTAATTAGTGAGAAAAAGAAATTTAAATCTAATAGTTCTGTATTTCATTTCTTTCCTTATGCAGAACAAACTATTAAGAATAAATTATTAAATTATAAAATTAATATTGTTTCTAGTGAAATAGAAATACCTAGTAATATAATTGGTCATAAAGAATTTGTATTAAATGTTATACCTAATGTTGATTTAAATTCTTATGATAGAGTTTGTAATAAAGTAAAAAAGATATTAAATAAAAACAATTTTGGTTCTAGTTTATATAATATTAATGATTATAAAGATACTATTTATAATTATTTAAATATTATTTTTGAACATTATTTAAAATATAGAAATATATTATTAAAAGAAGAAGATAGTAATATTACTGATCACTTTACTCTATTTGGAGATAAAGTTAAATATTTAAGTAATATATCTATTGGGGATCATATTGTTGATTATATAGTATTTTGTGAGAAAGGTATTTATATATTAAATGTTATTAATTGCATTAGTTCAGCTTCTGGTACTTTAAGAATTAGTGAAGATAATCATTACTCTTTATTATATGAAGATGGAACTACTTGGGATATGTTAGTACCTGAAGTTAATACAGGAATAGATAAAATTATAAATGATAAATTAAAAGAAAAGAAATTAAAGAAATATATTTATGTTAATAGAATAAATATTATTAATAATAATTCTATTTCTATAGAGAATAAATCTATGGATAAAGTTATTACTATTAATGAGTTTGAAAATTTAATATTAGATGGTAATAATAAATATAATGATGAATTATTAGATACTGTTATGGAGATTGTTAAAGAAGAAAAGAAATCTATTAATGATATATCAATGTTTAAATATAAAGAATGTTTTGATTCAATAATAGATTCTTATATTAATAATTATAATAAGATTATTAACAGTCAAAATATAATGGAAAGTTTTTATCAACAATTAATTTCTAAGATAAAATAAAATATCCACAATAACTGTGGATATTTTTTTATGCTAAATCTTCTTCGTCTATTTCAAATAATGGAGAAATCATTCTAAGGGAATTTAATAATAATTTAGTTTTCCAGATCTTAGTTTGTTGTCCTTTTTGAAATAGAACTCTCTCTTTAGAATTACTAAATAGTTTTAAAATATAATGATTCTTTCTTGTATAAGTACAATTCTTTAAAACATCTACATAGAAGTAACTACCTAGTCTATCTATTATTTCTATAATACATGGAGAAGATACTACTTTTTTATTACTTCTATTTAGTACTTCTACATTTGATTTTAAACTTACTTTTTGAATATTCCAAAGTAATACTTTTTCTTGGTATTCTTTTCCTTTTAAATAAATATATTTTATTTTTTTAGTGATAGTGATTTTCTTATCACTTTCATCTGTACCTTTAGTTAGGTTTAAAATAATGTGATGATTATTTTTTTCTTCCACAATAAAGTAATCATTACCTTTTACTTTAGTTAGGTAAATGGATTCTATTCTATCAAGTTCATGGGCGTCTACCATATTCATCACCTAAGTTAATTATAACATAAATAAAAAAAAGAAAAGTTAAACTTTTCCTCTTTTTAACATATTATGTTTTGGAATAATAGTATCATTCTTAGATGGACCATTATATTTTCTTGTATTTAGATCTAGATAAGTAGATATACTATGTAAGTTCTTACCTGTTATTAAAGTTTTAAATTCTCTTTCAGTTAACTTAGTTGAGAATGTTAATTTATCATCTTCTAAATCTTTAAAACAGAATATTGTTTCATTATGATTAGTTTCATCATCAATATATTTTACTTTTATATTTCCATGAGTAATACTATTTCTCATGTGTTCTACTTTAGATCTATTTATTTTATAATCTTCATAGTTATATTCCATAAAACATGATTCATAATGTACTTTTCTTTTTGTTTCTTCATATTGTTTATTTGTATCTAGTAATCTTTGCTTTTGTTCTTCTAAAGCTTTAATCATTTTAGATGGTATCTTTTTTCCACTTTGAATCATTTCATTTAAATTAGTTTCTATATCATCTCTTACACAATCAATATTGAAGTACTTATCCATTAGAACTGTTTTAGTTCTTTTATTCTTTTCAAATTGATCTTGGAAGAATGAATAATCTTTAGTAGTCATTGGTATATCACTTTCCATTATAGATAAATCTAATTTAGAGAAATCAAACATTTTACCTTCAAATATTTTATCTATATGATCTCTTTCATCAGCATTATAGATTCTATCGAATCCATAAATATATACTATATAGAAAGCAACCATTTGAGCAGCTATAACTGCTCTTTTCCATTTAAATTTTTCTGGTAATGGTGAATGACAACTATCACGCATTATTTCTTTACCAGATTTTTCTGGATTAGCACTTACTTCATATAAGATATTTTGATTTATTATTAATCCTTCTGTTAAATTTATTTTTAAAGCATTAGGATCATTTTTTTCATATACTGCATAGGCTAATAGATTTAATTGTTTTAATGGATCTTTTTCTTCTCTAAAGAATTTATTCTTTAACATCTTTTCTGCAAGATGATCCATATTAGGTAATTGCCCTGCTCTTGTTTGTGATACACGTACATCAATATTATTTTTTACAAACTTTTTATAATAGTGTTCTATTATTTTTTCATATTCTCTTCCATCAAATTCTTTTTTTCTATTAATTAAGTCTTTTGAGAATTGATCTAGAATATTAATATAATCCATTGTTCTTGTCTTACCTGGATATGGTTGATCTGTTACTTCTATGTATTTTAAATGATATAATCTTTTCTTAATATCATCTATTGTTTTCATTCTAGAGAATTTTAATACTCTTGGCATAGCTACATTTAAATATACATTAGTATTCTTTCCACTTACTTGCATCTTTTGAATATTTGTTACTAACATGTTAGTAAAATCTACTAAGTAATCTATTGGAATATATCCTTTTCTATTATCTTCTTGGAACATTACTCTTCCATTTTCTATTAAATAATCTCCATGAGCCATTTTATTTCTTATAAACTCTATTAATTCATTTGGATTATTAAAAGTAATATTACCTATATACCAACGATTACATTGTTTTATAGATACTGTAGATACTAAACGTTTAACAAAGTCTTCATGGAATAATCCAGTTTTTGCTTTTTCAATAAATTCATCTTTCCATAGAATCATCATGAATGAAGCAACCATTACTTTTAATTTATCAACATTACAAAAAACAGCTAGGTCATTATTCGTACCTAAACTTTCAAGATAGTTCATATACGCAATGTTAGAAACAATTAGATCACTAAGTTCAGATACTGACTTACGTCTATTTTGTTCCCTTTCCTTATCTGTTTCTTGATACATCAACCGATTCCCCTTTGGTTATGTGCTATTATAACATATTCTTCTTTTTAAGTAGATAAGCTATTACTAAAGATACTGCGACAGATATACAGATAATCATTATAAATCCATATTGATTTGTCATAATATCTCCTAGTGGTATATTCATACCTAAGAATGAAGATATCATAGTTGGAATAGATAAAACGATTGTTACTCCAGCTAAGAACTTCATGGCATCATTTAAGTTATTAGATGAGATAGTTTCATATGTATCTTTAATAGTATTTAAAATATTATTATAGATTCCACTCATTTCAATAGCCTGTTTATTTTCAATAATTGCATCTTCTAATAAATCTCTATCTTCATCATAGAAATCAACTATATTACCTTTGCTTAGTTTATCTAACACTACTTCATTAGCTTTTAGTGATGTAGTGAAATAAACTAATGTTTTTTCAATCTCTAATAGATCTAATAAATCTTCATTTCTCATTGATTTCTTTAAACCATTTTCTTTTTCTTCAATTTCTTTATTAACTACTTTTAATACTCTTAAATAATAAGAAGCTGTACGATATAAAATTTGTATTAAGAATTTAGTTTTCTTAGCTGTTCTAAAATCTAATACTTTATCTGTTCTGAAATCATCTAATACTTTTACTCTTTTAGGAGTAACTGTAATTACATAACCATTATTAGATATAATTACACCTAATGGGTATGTAGTATATTGTTGATCGTCTGCTTCTCCTTCTAAGTATGGAGCATCTATTACAATTAGTGTTCCATTTTCACCTTGTTCTACACGAGGTAACTCTTCTGTATCGAGCATCTTACGAATTAAATCTTCATCTACTTTTGTTCTTGTGACTACTCTTTTAATTTCATCCATTGTTGGATTAACTAATTCAATCCAGCAATCTACTGTCATTTTTCTAATCTTTTTTATTTTTTTAGTCATTGGATCAGTTTTATATACTCTTAACATAATATCACCCCTTCTTCATATACACGCACATTATACCATATTTTCCTTTATTTTTCAACAAAAAACCGCCTTTACTCTTGGCGGTTTACGATTTTATATTTTGATAAATATAAGAATGGTGTATCTAATAACGCAACTACTACTTCAATTATTGAACCAGTTGTGGCGATTGATAGTACTGTTCCAAAATCAAATATACCAATAAATGCGAATATGGCGAATAAATAATTCTCTGCACAATTAGATATCATTGTAGATACATTATTTCGTAACCATAATTTATTAGGATATTTCTTTCTTAATTTGTCAAATAGATAGATATCGAATTTATTACTTATATAAAATAATGCAAGTGAAGAAATACTTACTCTTAGATTTAAACTAAATAGAGTTTTCATTGCATCTTGAGCAACATCTGTACTAGCTGGAATAAATAATAAACTGAATTGAGTAACACATAAGAAAACGATTGTAGATACTAATGCATTATTAATTGCTTTATATGCATATTTTGAACCATATTTTTCAGAAAGAATATCAGTTGCTAAGTAGTTAGATGCGAACATGATATTTCCTAAGGAAGTTGTTAACCCCGCAATTTGTATTGTTTTGCAAACTATGATGTTTGCGATTATTGTTGCTATACTAATCCATACGTATAGTCCTTCTTTACCTAAAAACTTTTCGATAAAGACTATTGTTAAAAAGCATAACACTAATCCTATTAGTGCTAATCCTAAATTCATTTAAATCACTCCTCATTTTTTTATAGTAGGTGATGATAACTACTTAATCACTACCAAATAAAATTTGCTTTTAGTGCTTCACCATTATCTATTAGTAGATCTTGTCCTGTCATACTCTTATTAATGACAGTTAAGTAATAAGCTAGATCTGCTATCTCTTCTGGTTCGGCCCATTTGTTTAACATTGTCTCATTTAATACCGCTTGGTATAATGATTCATCTTCTAAGATATGTTTATTTAAATCAGTAAGTACTCCACCTGCAGAAATACTATTTGATGTTGCTTGATATTTAGCTATTTCTTGAGCAACATATTTCATATAGGCAACTACTCCACCTTTACTGGCTACATATCTTGGAAATTCTGCTCCTGTAGTTGCAGAAGCTGAGGCCATAAATAAAACACTTTTAATGTTTTTATTTAGACCATACTTTTCAGTTACATTTATGGTTCCTTTTAGATTTATATCTATATCGTCTTTAGAGTTTTGTACTCCAGCATTATTAATTAATATATCAATATCATTAATCTCTGGTAAATCAGTATCTACTATACTCTTTTTTATATGAGTATAATTTTTATGATCAATAGTTGCATCTTCAATATCAATTCCAATTACTTCATGATTCTCTTGTAAGAACTTATTTGCAATTGCTTTACCCATTCCATTGGATGATCCAGTTACTAATACTTTCATAATATCCTCCTTTGACTTAACATATTATATCATCTTTTAAGTAAATAAAAAAGAGTTCTAATCAGAACTCTTTCCTAATTTAGCACTTACTGTGTACTCTTTTCCATTACGGATATAAGTAACATCTATTTCATCACCAGCAGAGTGTTGATATAGTTCATATCTTAGATATGCAATATCTTTTACTTTTTGTCCTGCTAGTTTAGTAATAACATCACCTTTTTTAAGTCCAGCTTTTTCTGCAGCACTATCGCTTTGAGTTGAAACAATTACAACTCCTTCTTTAATTTTGTCACTTATACTAATTCCATTTCTACTTAATGTAGATGTTTCAGTAACATTAGCCATTGTAATACCAATTACTGGCCATTCAATCTTTTCACCTTTTTCTAATTGTTCAACATGGTTCATAGCATATTCAATTGGAATAGCAAATCCCATTCCTTCGATTTGACTATCAACTAATTTCATTGAACAAACTCCAATAACTTCTCCATTAACATTTAATAATGGACCACCACTATTACCAGGATTGATAGGAGCATCTAATTGTAATACTCTCATTACCCAGTCTTCAACATTAGAGTTTCCTACACTTACAGTAACCATACGATCTTTACCACTTAAGATTCCTGAAGTGATACTTCCACGATATTCATATCCCATAGGAGCACCTACAGCAAATACTGTATCTCCTAAGTTTACTTTTTCACTAGATCCGATATTAGCAACTAATGATACATGTTCAACATCTACCTTTAATACTGCTAAATCTAGGTATGAATCTTTTCCTAAAACTTCAACATCTACTTCTTCTTCAGAATCATTAAATGTAATTGTAACTTTTTCTTGATCATTTACCACATGAGCATTTGTTAATAAATAACCATATTTTTTATCTGTCTTGTATACAAATGCAGTTCCTGTACTACTTAGTTGTGTATTTGTATAACATCTTACAGTAGCAACTGCATCATAAATTTTTTCTACTGAAGCAGCTAATGAACCTTTTTCATATACTTGAGTTTCATTCTTAGTTACTACTGTATTAGAAGTTTTAGTATCAACTCCTAATTCATTTAGTAATGGAGTATATTGGATAATTCCAATCATTGCTACTCCACCAACGATAAATGATAAAACCATTAGTAAGAAAGTACCAAATCCTCTGCTCTCTCTTTTCATAGGCGTAATTACTTCTTCATGTTCTTCTTTTTCTTTCTTTACTGGTTCATCTATAATATCTTCTTCATATTCATAGATATTACGATTTTCTTTTTCTTCTTGTTTTTCTTCCTCTTGTTCTTCTTTTGCTTCCTCTATTTCTTCTTCAACAGTTTTTTCTTCTTCAACATCTTGTTCTTCTTCAGCTTCTTCTGTTTCTTTAATCTCTTCCCCCATACGATTGAAGACTTCTGTATCTGCTAAGATATCCGCCATGTCGTCATCTAAATGTTTTTTAGGCATTCTCATCTACACTCCTTTCAATCTTTGCTAATTCTTTCCAATTTAATGGGAATCCCATTTTATCAAATACTGTATCGATCTTAATAACATTTAAATTATAATTTAATGTTTGAATAACATTATCTAATTCAATAGTCATGTTCTTAAAATCTTCTTCTGTAAGCATTTGTTTCATGATAATTATTAATGCGAATAAATCATTTTTACCTTTAGTATATTCTTCATCTTCTTTTGGAATTTTTAGTAATTGATGATATACAGTGTCATCGATGATTTTTTGTGTTCTATTTTCGTATAGAATATCTTCATGTGCACAAAGATTTCTATAGTTAGCTAGCATTGGTAAATAATTACCTAGAACATCTACATCGATATGATATGCATCTGCAATTTCTTTCTTATCTTCATTCTTAAGAATAGAATACATTTCACTAACAATTCCGAATGATAAGACTTTAACAAGAATCCATAATGGAATATAACCATAATTAGATTGGTAGTGTTGTGTTGCGCTATGTTGAGATCCATTAATTCTTATTTGTCTCTTCATCTTCTTTAATAAATCTTGAATTTGTCTTTGTCTTTCAGGTGCAGAAGTAAAGTTCTTTGGTCTTAAGTAATCACTTTCACGATAACCATACTTCTTAGACAATTGGTAAGATGTAACAGATTTTAAGTTATTTTCTATTACTAATAGATATTTAAACAAAATATTACGGAATGAACGGTCGAATAAAAATAGACTATATAATTCCTCGAAAGTAGTTCCAGGTTTAAATACCCTATTAGTTTCAGACACAAGAAATAAATGTCTATAACCATTTAAAAAGAAATAATTCTCACGTAGTAATACTTGTTTTGCATATCTTTCATCATGGATAACTAGGCCTTTACTTTTAAAAATTTCAACTTGTTCATCTAAGTTTTTAAATTGCTTCTGTATCATATTCTCACCTATTATTGATTATATCATAGAATTTTATGGAAAAGTATGAAATCTTGATGAAAAATATATGTTATAATAATTTTAATATTACTGGTAGTCAGGGGGGATAATATGCCAGCAACAATAACACATTCTTATTTTACAATGGATGTCTACGACATCTTACCTGAAACTATGAAGAAGAAAATAGAACCTAGTAGATTACGTATGTTTGGACAAGCTTTTGATCCACTTATGTTTTATAATCTATTTTCAATATTTCCAGGAAAAAAGATTAGAGATTTAGATGACTATTGTCATGCGAATCAAACTAAAGAGTTCTTTATTAATACATTAATGACTATGAAGAAGAAAAAACTAATTACTGATAAAGAGTGTTGTTCTTTCTTAACTGGTTTTATCTGTCACTACGTATTAGATTCTACTATTCATCCATATGTAATATATAAAACTGGTATTATGGATAAGAAAGTTCCTAGTACTTATAAATATAATAATATTCATGCTTTTATGGAAACATTTATAGATAATGATATGATCTTACGTAGAGAAAAGACTAATCCATATATATTTAGATTAGATAAGTATTGTTTTGATACTAGAGAATTCTCTATTAATTTAGATTATTTAATTGATCATGTATTCTTAAAAACTTATAATGTTAAAGATATGAGTTGGATATACTATAAATCATTAAAACAAATGAAAAGAGCTTTAATGGTATTTAGAAGAGATACTACTGGAATAAAAAGAACTGTTTATAAATTAGTTGATACATTTACTCCTAGTAGAACATTTAGATTTGAAGCAGTAAGTTACCACTATCCATTAGAAGATAAACATAACTTCTTAAATAATGAACATCGTATGTGGAGAAATCCTGCTTTATATGATAGAACTAGTGAAGAGTCATTTATTGATTTATATGTTAAAGCAATTAAACGTGCCAAGATAATGGTATGTGCTAGTTTTGATTATTTAAATGGAAAAGATATTGATTTAGATGCAATATTTAAAAATAATAGTTATTTAACTGGACTTGATTGTGAAAAATATAAAGAATTAAAATATTTTGAATTTTAATTCTTTTTTTGTGCAACCTATTATTAGGTGATTAAAATGTTATATCGTTATGAGATAAAAAAATTAGGACAAGAAGATGTCCTATATTTATATTTAAATATTCGTAGTGAGTTTTCTAAAGAATTAACAGAAGAATCTAGTAATAGTGAAATAAGTAGAAGAGCTAAGAATTTTATTGTGAATAATAATATTCCTTTTAAGGGGAATAAAGTTTATTTAGTAGTAGATGGTATTGTAGTTAGAAGTATTGATATTAAAGATGTTAATATGCCTACTAGATTATCTCCTAGTTATTCTGATATTAATTATTTAGTTAATGTTAAATTAGAAGATGGTGCAATAATAGAAATTACTTTAAAAGATTATTTAATGGGTGTAATTGGTTCTATATACCATGAGAAGATGATGTTAGAAGTATTAAAGTGTATTGCCATTCTTTATCGTACTTATGCTTTTAAATGTATGAAAGAAGGTAAATTAATTGAGAGTGATGATATATTCTATCATTATCATAATATTACTAATAATAAGATGATATGGGCTGATAAATATATAAATAATGTTAGTCGTATAGAAGAAGCTATTATTGATACTGATTGTATATTTGTTACTTATCAAAATAATTATATTTATCCATTTATTCATGTCTGCAATAATGGAAATACTTATGCAAATAAGAGTTATCCATATTTAAGTAGTGTACCTAGTTTATGGGATCTAGCATCTAATAGTTCTAAAGAAGTATTAGATTTTGGATATGAGAGAATATCTGAATTATTAGGCATTAATGTTAATGCGGATAGTAAGATACGAATTGCTAAATTGGGTAAGGATAATAGTATATTGAATTTATATATAGATGATACTATGTTTGCTGGTGAAGAAATAAAATTAAAACTATCTTTAAAATCATTAAACTTTAGAATTATTCAATATCATAATTTTATTAGATTTGTTACTTTTGGATATGGTCATTCTTATGGACTTAGTTTATTTGGTTCTAATGAGTTAGCACTTGATGGAATAGATTACTTTAATATACTTAAGTATTATTTTCCTAAAGTTAAAATTCAAAAATACATAAAAGAACTTCCTAATTAGGAAGTTCTATTTTTTACTAAATCTTCTAATGCTATATCAGCATCTTTATGCATCTTTATGGAACGTTCTATAAAAGCGGAATAATTAATTACGTCATCAGCGAATTTTTCTAATCGACCCATATCTTTGTCTTTTACTAATTCTTTGATAACATCAGCGGAAGCTTTTAGTTCTTTAGAGTAACTCTCTAAATCTTGATAAGTAATTTTTTCTATCATTTCTTCTCACTCACCGCCGTTCCTATAGGTTGTAACTGTGGTTGAGCTGGAGCATCAGTTTTAGCAGGTGCAGCAGGTGCTGCTTTTTTTGCTTGGAAATCTTTAGCTCCATTTATTACAGTTTGTTTATATTCCTCTAAATTAGCAATATAGGTTAAGTTATCTTTGTCTGTCCAATTTGCTTTAATCTTACCGATTACTTCAAATATCTTATTAACAGCCAATACATATTTATTATAATCTGACATTTAAACCCTCCTATATTAGTATAATTCTAGATCCGTTCTTTAGATCAGTATCACGAACTGTTTTATTAACTTCGTATATATCTCCTGTATCTTTACTATAGAAGTTTGTAGCTTCTGAAATTACATAAGCACGTTCAGTTAATTCTACTAGTTCTTCTTCAATTAATCTTTTTATTGTCCCTACTTTTTTATTAACAGGAATATTTAGGTCGAAATTTCTTTCAATAATAGGAATTTCTAATTCTACTAATATCTTATTATTCATATTAGTTTCTCTCCTTTCCTGAAATAAATTTAATTAGAGAAGCTTTACCCTTATGGATATTATAACCAAATACTGGTTCTACTTCTGCTCTTAGAAGTTTAGCAGCAGTTGTAACTTTGATAGTAAATTGGTTAGCAATACCGTTACCAATCCAGATAGCTTCTGCCATATCAGAGTTGTTTTTGTACCATGGATCGAAGGATATAGTCTTAATATTATTAATAGTTTCAACAATGATAAATCTAATGTTATCACATTGTTTAGCAACATCCACAATAGAATTGAATTGAGCTTTTTGTTCATCAGCAGCTTTTTGTTGGAATGTTAAGGCACCAATTAATGTAACAATAATTGGGTTGTTAGTTCCAGCATCTATTCCTGCATTGATTGTTTGAGCTAACTCTTCTAATGCTTCAGAAACATCACCATCTTGATATCTTGTATTAGCACAATCACTATAGTTGTATTCTTCTAGGATAGATTGAGCATCTAATACGAAAGACTTAACAGCAGGTACTTCATTGATGGCACGGATAACTCCATCTAAGAAGTCTGGTTCAGAAGAAATATCGTCTCCAGTAATGTTAAACATAACATTGTCTGATAAGTTGATTGTAGATACTTCTAGAGATTCCTTTTCTACACCAACTGGGATAGTAGAAATCTTTCCTAACTTCTCTTCTACTGTTTCTAGAGTAACAGTTTCTGGAAGAACTGGGATATTCTTTGCTTGATATGTACACATTTGTTTTAACTTGCTACATACTACTTTAATATAATCTGTCATAAGGTCTTGTTGGTATGGATATGCAGTTTGGAATTCGTAGATATTATCAAGTAACATCATACCACGACCATATAGTTTAGATGGCTCTTTCTTACGAACACCTGGAATAACAGATACATAATCAGATGGATCATTAAATTGTAATACAACGTTTTGACTAAAGTTTTGACGAACTTTATAACGTAATGTATTAGGTCCATTTGTACTTAAAATGAAGATAACACCATATTTCAAGCAGTCACGAGTAAGTTGTGAGATTGCATCTTCATAATCTGGATAGTTTTCGAAGAAAGCTTCACCATTGTTTATCATAATAACCATTAATGGCATTTGTGTACCACCATGATTAATATAGAAATCATAAGATCCATTATAATCAACGAATAATTTCTTACGTTGTTCAACAGTTCCTAAAATCATCTTGAATAAGTTTTCAATCTTCTCAGCTTCGTTAGCAAGTAATACTTCACCAACATGTGGAGCTTGTTTGAATACTGTTAATGTTTCAGCACCACAATCAATGATATAGAAGTTTACTTCACTAGAATCATGAGTTGTGATTGAAGAATATACAATACTTGAAAGCATTAATTCCTTACCACTACCAGCAGAACCATACACAATTGTGTTTCCTTGTTTAGATAAAGGTAATGTTAATACATCTTGTCTTTGGTTATCTGGATCATCATATTCACCGATGATTGGGTTAATATTATTCTTTTCAACTTTGAAGTTGTATTTCTTCTTTAACTTATCAACAAATATTTCAGCTGGGATAGAATCAAGCCATAGTTGTTCAATTTGAATATTTGCTGTCTTAGCTTCATTAACGATGTATTTAACAACGTTAGTAATTTCTTCACCTTGAGATTCTACAACAATATCATTTTGTTTAGTATCTAAAGATTTAATCTTATTTCCAACATTATCTAGAATATCGATAGATTGGTCTACCTTTTTCTTTCTCTTTTCAGTTGGATAGTATTGAGCTCCTGCCCATGCTGCTTGTCCCATAGCGAATAATTCGTTGTAACCTACTTGTAAGTAGAAACGTCCAGGGTTCTTTAGTGATGCAGCATCTGGAACTTTAATCATATCCATAGAGTCTGATTTGTCTTGAACCTTCAAGCAGACACGGAATTTAGTATTTGACCAGATTTGGTCATTAACTACACCATTTGGTTTTTGTGTTGCTAGAATCAAGTGGACACCTAATGAACGTCCGATACGTGCTGTTGAAATTAATTGATCCATGAATTCTGGTCTTTGCGCTTTCAACTCGGCGAACTCGTCGGAAATTATGAAAAGGTGTGAAATTGGTTGAGATACCAATCCTTTTCTATATAAGCTTTGATATTTATAGATATCAATTGTACTTTCATTTAACTTATCTCTTGCTTCATTAAACATTCTTTGACGTTTACGTAACTCTGATTGAATAGAAGCAAGTGAACGGTTCATTTCTACTGTATCCAAGTTGGTAATAGTACCAGCTAAGTGTGGTAACTTCATACCAGTTTCTTTATTTTGGAATACTCCGGCTAAACCTCCACCTTTGTAGTCGATAAGTACGAATGATACTTCGTATGGATGGTAGTTAATAGCCATTGAAATGATATATGTTACGATGAATTCAGATTTACCTGAACCAGTCATACCAGCAACAAGTCCGTGTGGTCCATGGAATTTTTCATGTAAGTCTAGCTTAAATAATTCATGTTGTCTATCAAGACCAACTGGTGCTTGTAATGACTTAGTTGGGTCATTTGTTTTCCATCTATTTTGAATATTTAATTGTTCAATCATACCTACGTTATACATTTCTAGGAATGATAACGTTAATGGTAAGTTTTGATTTTGTTTAGCAATATCGATTGGGATATTAGCTAAGATTCTACAGCAATCATACATATTTAATGTAGGATCGAAGTCTGCAGTAAATTCTTTTTGTTTATTTGAAACCAATTCGTTTTCGAAGATACCTGATTTTTTATCACCAACACTGATGAAAGTTTTACATTCATTAGGGATATTAATCAAACGAGGACTTACTACGATTAAACTGAAACCATAGTTAATTTCCATCTTCTCAACGTCTTTAATTAACTCTACATCACGATACATCTTATAGTTATCAGTGATAATAACATAGTATGGTTTATAGTGATGATAATCTAGAGTATTTTGTTCAATCTTACCATTGTTTTCTTTGTTCTTTCTTTGTTGAATATCTTGTTCTAAGGCCAATGATAATTCTTTTGCTTCATCTAGGTTTGTTGCGAAGTAACGAATTGTTTTTTCATTATTCCAACAATGAGGAGCAATTTTTAAATACTTCCAATGGTTAACATTCTTTTCATCAGTTAATACAACTATCTTTAAATCTTCATAACTGTGATATGTTAACATTTGTAGTAATAAACCATCTAAGAATTGATCTTTAATGTTTGCTGAACCAATAACTGCTGAAATTCTATTTCTTAAGAATGATAATGAAATAGGAACGTTTTCAAGCATTGTTGATTCAGAACCTAATTTATAAACTTGTTCAAGTAAGTTATCTGTTTCAATTTCGAAATGTGATTGTGGATATCTAATTTGTCCACTTAAGTTTGTAGAACCAATACCTAATCTTAAATCTAAGAAGTCATCTTGATCCATTTCTCTTTCCCAAAGATTTCTCTTCTTTTGGTATAGAATTTCTTTAGTTGCAGAAATTGGTAGATAATTGTCGATTAAGATTTGACGTTGAATCTTCATTTCAGATTGAATCTTCGCACGTTTTTCTTCGATATATGCTGTATATTTATTTTGACGAATGCCTTCTTTTTTCTTATGTTGAATCTTTTGATATCTTTTAGTGATGAATGGCCATAATAACATTGAAGCCAACATACCACCAGACATAATCAAACTTGGATAAGCACTTTCTAAGTCTACACTACCATTTAAAACATTGTTTAAAGTTGTGAATGCAGTTGATCCAGAAACCATACCCATTGTTAACATAGGTCCTACAGATAGAATAGCTGGGGTGTCATCTTCTGCTTCTTTTCCTGGAGGTGGATCAATTGTTATATCAACATCCTCAATCTTTGTTTTGAAACGTGGTGCTCTATAGAAATAATCGTCTTCTTTATAGAATTCAATTTGTTCTTCATCAGGGTTATCTTGCTCTACTTGTTTTTGAACTGTTGGTAATTGTTTACGGAATACCGATTCATCATATCCTACATAATTACCAATCATGTTAATAACAATAGTATTTTTCATTACTACGATTCTTAATCCCATAATGAAAACAATATCACCATACTCTAAGTTTTGTTGTGTGATAGCAACGTTATTAACATAAGTTCCGTATTTACTATTTAGGTCTAAGATTGACCATTTACCGTTTTGAATAATTAATTTAGCGTGTTGTGGGGATACTAAAGGGTTTAAATAACTAATATTGGCTTTGGGGTCATTACCAATAATATACTCGGTGTTATCCGATGTTATAAGGGTTACAATCTGTTTATCACTGTTTGGGGAACAGTATAAAATAACATATTCATTATCTGTATTAATCTTTAAAAAGAACATACTATATTCACTAAGGAATGCAGATTCTATTTCTCTAGAACCAGCCATAATCTTAGTTTCAAAGTCTGATTTAATTTTCCATTTTCCATCACATTCTTCTACGTTGATTAAGTTACGAATGTTTCCAAGATAATCGGTATCAGTGATCCAATAATTACCTTTGATGGTCGTTGGCAAATTAAAATTAATGATTTTGCTCTTTTTGATAAGTCTAACTATCATTGAATTCACCCCGATTGTATCCTATTCTATTAATCATTATATCTTTTATTTCCAAATTTATCAATAT
>CAMJOB010000016.1 GCA_946407495.1 uncultured Bacillota bacterium
ATACAAGTAGAAAGAGAGGCTTTAATATGAAAATAACTAAAGGAAAAATTATTTTATTAGTAATTGTTGCTTATTTCACTTATTTTGCCATAGTAAATGTTAATAAAGAAAAGGATTATAACAAAGATATTTTAGAAAAAGTAACTATTGTTACAGATGGTAAAGTAGATGAGAAAAATGAAGGTAAAATAGTATTAGTATCAGGAAAGATTAAATATGATCAATTAGTATCTTTCATGGAATTAGACGAATCATTTGGTACTATTAGAATTACTAGAAAAGTAGAAGACTACCAAAAGTAAAAGATAGAGACGGAAAAACTGAAACTAAGTGGGTAGAAAGAACAGAACCATTAAAAGATCCAGGTGATGACTATCTAAAAACACTTGTAAGTGCTGAAAAACAATCACAAATATATATAGGTGACTTTGAATTAGATGAAAAAGGACTATCTTTAGTAAAAGCAGATAAATATTACTCAAAACAAGAGAAAATTGGTGAATTAATAACTACTGGAATTGATTATAGTAGAGATCCACATGAAGAAGATCTAAAAGTAGGAGATATGAAATTAACATATAAGTACTATGATTTAGAAAAACATCCTAATATGACTATACTAGCAGTACAAAAAGGTAATAGTTTTGAACCTTACAAAGTAGATAAAAAGACAAGTGTATATCAAGTATTTACAAAGAAAGTAGATACAAAAGCTAAATTAGAAAAAGAATTACAAGCTAATGTTAAAAGTACTATTAGAGGTAAATCATTATTCATAATAATGATTCTAGGATTAGGTATATTCTTTATAGTAGACGCAAAGAAAAAGTAGAATTATCTACTTTTTTCTTTTTTTATATATAAAAAAACTGTTAAAAAAAGACAAAAATATCAAAATAACCTATTACATTAAAATAAATAAAGGTATAATTAAAGTATATTAGGAGGATTTATATGAAAGATTATATGGATCAAAAGAAACTAGAGGTTGTTAAAACAAGAAAAGGTTTTATTGCTGCATTAGACCAATCAGGTGGATCTACAGCTAAAACATTAGAGAAATATGGAATACCTAAAGATAGTTATTCTACAGAAGATGAAATGTTTGATTTAATTCATCAAATGCGTAAACGTGTATTTACTTCAAAAGTATTTACTAGTGAAAAGATTTTAGGAAGTATCTTATTCTATAAAACTATGGAATCACAAGTAGATGGTAAATATACTGCAGATTATCTATGGGAAAATAAGAATATCGTATCATTCTTAAAAGTAGATAAAGGATTAGCTGATGAAGAAAATCAAGCTAAGGTTATGAAACCAATCCCTGATCTAGAAGATCAATTAGCAGTAGCACGTGAACGTCACGTATTTGGTACTAAGATGAGAAGTGTTATCTTAGGTGCTAATAGAGAAGGAATCAAAGCTGTTGTTAAACAACAATTTGAATTCGCTAAGGTTATCTGTGATAATGGTTTAGTTCCAATTATTGAACCAGAAGTAGATATTAATATTCCAGATAAAAAAGAAGCTGAAACTATTCTTAAAGAAGAAGTTAAAGCTGTATTAGATAAATGGGATCAAAATGACTTAATTATGTTTAAGTTCACTATTCCAACAGAAGCTAACTTATATGAAGACTTATATGATTATCCATGTTTAGTTAAAATTGTAGCTCTATCAGGTGGATATGAAACTGATGAAGCATGCCGTTTATTAAAACAAAATAATCGTATGATTGCTTCTTTCTCAAGAGCATTATTACAAAATTTATTCGCATATCAATCTGATGAAGAATTTGATAAAGAATTAAAGAATGCTATTGATGAAATCTATGATGCATCAATCTAATTGTTGACATGACTATGTAAACTAAGGCTTACATAGTCTTTTTTTATTGGTAAAAATGTGGTATAATATAAAAACGTAAATTGAAATGGAGGTTTGAGATGAAGAGAGAAAGATATGATTTAAAAGGAGAAATTTATAATTTAGAAAAAGGAAAAATAGAGGTATATAGTTTCCGCGCAGTGGACCACAAATTTAAGTTACACCGTATAAAAGAGTTGGATGGCTTTTTACCTTTAGAAAGAGTTTTAATAAGAGAAAATACACGTTCGTGGTTTACCCCAACTAAAGGTGTAGTTTATGAATGTGATAACTATATATTAAGACCAATGAGATACGCAAGAAGAGAGCAACAAAAAGAAGCCGTAAGAACGTTAAGAGATTACATGGATGGATCATTTAGAAGAGATCCAGTTAGAGTATATGAAAATGGCTTAATAACATTAAGTCCAAATAATGATACTACTAATAAACGTATTCAATTATCAGAAGATGCATATCTTGCATATTTATTGGATAATGAACAATTTACTTCAGAATATCTACAAGAAGCAGATTTAGAGGATTTAAAAGATTTATTTAGATTATCTAAAAACCCAATTACTGAAATCACAACAGATGAATTAAAAAGAATATATTTAAGTGGTTTAGTAGAAGGTAGATATGATGAACAAATGGATTATATCGAAAAAACTAGTAAAGTATTCAAAAAAATAAGATAAAAAACTCATTGATAAAAAACAATGAGTTTTTTTTATGTTATAATGTCATTGTAAGATAGAAAGAATAGGTGATGGTATGGAGTATAAATTAGAAGAAAGTACTACCAGAGACGTTAATATTCTAGTGGATTACAAATTAAGAAATATATTTGATTATGCAGACAGATTAAGAGATGACGAGATGGCTAGAATAATTGATTATATTAAAAAAGTTGTTCCAAAATATATTGATGAATATAAGAATATTGTAGTAAATAGTAAGATAGTTGGTTGTGTAAATGTAAAAAAAGAAGATTCTTACGTAGTCTTAGAAGATATTTATATTGAAGAGCCATATCGTAATAGAGGTATTGGAACAAGTATAATTAAAGATTTATTAAAAGAAAATGAATATGTTAAATTATGCGTATGGAAAAGAAATAGAAGAGCTTATGCGCTATATGAAAGTTTAGGATTCCAAGTAGAATTTGAAAAAGAAGAAAGATATCATATGGTAAATAAGATTGAAGAAAAACCAAAGAAAAAGCCTACAAAAAAAACTACCAAAAAAAAGGATAAATAGGTGATAATATGACAAAGAATGCTATAAAAGCAATTCCAATATTATTTATAGTTTGTATTATTATTGAGTGTATGCATGAGTTTATAGTACCTACACCAGATTATATGAAATATTTGACTGTATTATATACTGTGATGTCTGCTTTTGCCTTACCATTACTAATATTTATATGGGATGGAATAAAAAATAACTCAGGTGCTGGTAAGTTTGGTTTACTTTTATTAGGATTATACTTAGTGTTAACAATAGTACTTACATTCTTTATAAAGGGTAGTTCGATGCTATTATATAGTACTGAAGAACAGTTTGCATCGACTTACAAATTATACACAGTACTATCAAAAGTACAATCATCAGTACTTATCCTTATAAATGGTTTTTGTTATTTCTGTATTATTAGATTACTAAGTAAGAAATCAGCAGATCCTATTATTGAAAAGGTTCAAGTAGTAGCTATTCTAAGTACAGTTTTATACTATGGATTAACTCTATTAAAGGTATGGGTATCATTTGGTTATGAATCAATTATGTATAAATTACCAGATATTTTAGAATCATTAATGAGATTTAGTATTATTAGTTTTGCACTTATGCAAGTAGTTGATGATACACCAACAGTAGAAGAGGTAGCATCTGCACCAGCCCCTGCACAAGTTGGTAGCTTAGTTAACTCTACCGGATTTGGTGCAACAAGCATGCAACAAAGTAGTGCAAGTGATGGATTATCAACTACACCAAGATTTAGAAATCCTGCCTTAGAACAACAAGAAGCAATGTTTGCTCAACAAGCTCAACAACAAGCGGCATATCAAGACCCAAATGCATACAGCGGACAATATGCACAACAAACAACATATCAAGATCCTAACGCATATGCAGGGCAATATAGTCAAGCTGCATATCAAGATCCTAATGCTTATGCCGGACAATATAATCAAACACAATATCAAGATCCTAATGCATATGCACAAACTACTCAATATGATCAACAAGCAGCATATCAAGATCAAAGTGCTATGATGCAACAACAAACGTATCAAGAACAACCAGTGATGCAGCAAACAACTCAAACAGTAACACAATAAAAGAATGTTTAAAAACATTCTTTTTTATGTTAGAATTAAATAAGAATAGGAGTGATAATATGAAGAAAAAATTATTATTCATAGCGGCGCTATCTACTACTTTATTCTTAACTGGATGTGGAAATGGTAAGCCAGTACTTGAATATAAATATGAAGATAGTAATGTACCTGGAACAAATTATGAAATTAAATTATATGAAAATATGACACTTAAGGTAAATGAAACGCCTCATTGTAATTACGAAAAGTGTAAAGATAAAACAGAAAAACGCACAATAAGCATATCAGAAGATGAGTATAATACAATAATTGAAGTAACTAAAGAAGACTATAGTAAAGAGATTTTATCACAAGCTTTATCTGCCATTTCTAAAGATAAAAAGATCATGGCATCAATCGAAAAAGATGGAAAAGATAATTGGGCTAAGTTATATCAAAAAGAAGACACTAATAATGATGGTAGACTAAGTTATAAAGAACATGGAGATTACTTATTAAATACATTAACTAAAGGAGAGGAATAAACCTCTTTTTTTATTTTAAAATAAATTAGCACTCTATATTGACAAGTGCTATAATTAGGGATAAAATATAATTAGCACTAAACAAAGAAGAGTGCTAAGGAGGTTGAGATTATGTATCCAAATATGGAAGAATCAATTAAGAATCCATTAGAAAAATATGGTAGAGATATTACTAAATCTGTACGTGAAAATAAAATAGATCCAGTTATCGGACGTGATGAAGAAATCCGTAACTTAGTCCGTATACTATCAAGAAAGAGTAAGAATAACCCTGTTTTAATAGGTGAACCTGGTGTAGGTAAAACTGCTATAGTAGAAGGATTAGCTCAAAGAATGGTTAAAGGTGATGTTCCTGATGACTTAAAGAATAAAAAGGTATGGGAACTAGACTTAGCTGCTTTAGTAGCAGGAGCTAAATATCAAGGTGAATTTGAGGAACGTTTCAAAGCTGTACTTAAAGAGATTGCTGATTCAAATGGTGACATCATAATGTTTATCGATGAAATCCATATGATAGTAGGAGCAGGTTCTAATAATGCCATGAATGTAGGCAATATGTTAAAACCAATGCTTGCTCGTGGAGAAATACGTCTTATAGGTGCAACTACTCTTAAAGAATACCGTGAATTTATTGAAAAAGATGGTGCTCTAGAAAGACGTCTACAAAAAATCTTAGTACAAGAACCTACTGTAATTGATACATTAACTATTCTTCGTGGATTAAAAGAAAGATTTGAAGTATATCATGGAGTAACAATACGTGATAATGCCTTAGTAGCAGCAGTAAATCTATCAGATAGATATATAACAGACCGTTTCTTACCAGATAAAGCAATAGACTTAGTAGATGAAGCATGCGCAACTATAAAAATGCAAATGAATTCCGTACCTGCTTCATTAGATAAAATAAATCGTGAAATAATGACTCTAGAAATAGAACATCAAGCTTTAAAGAAAGAAAAAGATGAAGCAAGTAAGAATAGAGTAAAAGAAATAGAAGAATTAATGACAAAACTTAAGTCTGAACAAGATGAAATGCGTATGAAATGGGAAGACGAAAAGAAACTAAAAGACTTAATTAATGATAAAAAGCAAAAATTAGAGGATTTAAAATTCCGTTTAGAAAGAGCAGAAGATGAATATGATCTTACAGAAGCTGCTAAGATTAAACACGGAGAAATACCTAAAGTAGAAGCTGAATTATCACAATTACAACTTACAATGCAAAATGAAGTATTATCAGATGTAGTTGATGAGAATAATATTGCAGAAATTGTATCTCGTTGGACTAATGTACCAGTTACTAAACTAGTGAGTGGTGAAAAAGATAAGTTATTATCATTAAAAGAAAATTTAAAGAAACGTGTAAAAGGACAAGATTCTGCTATTGAATTAGTAAGTGATGCTATTATTCGTGCCAGAAGTGGTATTAAAGATCCTAATAGACCAATTGGTTCATTTATCTTTATGGGACCTACTGGTGTTGGTAAAACTGAAATTGCCAAATCACTTGCTTATGAATTATTTGATGATGAACGTCATATGATTCGTATCGACTGTTCTGAATATATGGAAGCATTTAATGTTTCAAGATTAATTGGTGCTCCCCCAGGATATGTAGGATATGATGAAGGTGGAGAGTTAACTGAAGCTGTAAGACGTAATCCATATTCAATAGTATTATTTGATGAGATTGAAAAGGCTCACCCAGATGTATTCAACATCTTACTACAAATCCTAGATGATGGTAGAATTACTGATTCACAAGGTCGTTTAATAGATTTTAAAAACACAATTATCATTATGACATCTAACTTAGGTTCAGAAATAATTCTAGAACATAATAAAGATGAAGATAGAGATAATTTAGTAATGAATATATTAAAGTCTAAATTTAGACCAGAATTAATTAACCGTATAGATGAAATTGTAATATTCAATTCTCTATCTAAAGAAGTAATTTACGAAGTATTAGATAGAATTATTGAAATGGTAAATGAACACTTAAAAAATAATAAAATTACTATTAAATTAAGTGATAAAGCCAAAGAAAAAGTAATAGAAGATTCTTATAGTGAAGAGTTTGGTGCTAGACCAATTAAACGTTATATAACTAAAAACATTGAAACTCTAATTGCTGAATCTCTATTACAAGAACAAGTACATGATGGTGATCATTTACTAATTGATTATGATGGAAAATTCACAATTAATGTGGAAAAAGTGGACATATAATCCACTTTTTTTGTGTAAAGTGAAAAAGTTTTCCACAGCCCCTGTGGAAAACTATAGTATAATGATGATAATAAGGAGAAATTTATGAAATATAACAGAATTGATAATTATGGACCAAACAATGATAATCCATTAGTAGAAGGGGAAAACGTATTATATCAAGTAAAGCCTAAGAAAAATGCTTTTATTATTAACCAAGTACTTCCTATGGCACCATTTGCACTTCTTTGGTTGGCATTTGATTCAGCATTTATTATTGGTATGCTTGTAGGTGGAGTATTTAAAGAACAACCAATGATACTACTATTTATAATTCCATTCTTCGCAATTCATATGATGCCAGTATGGATTTGGTTAGCTAATATTTTAACTGCTAATAAAAAGTGGAAAAATACTGAATACTATGTAACAGATAAAAGAATCATCATAAAGAATGGTTTATTTGCTTCAAACTATCAAACAATCTACTATAAAGAAATTCAAGGAGTAGATTTAAAAGTTGGCTTAGCAGATAAATTATTAGGTGTAGGAGATGTATACATAAAACTTACAGACTTTGGTAGTACAGCTTTCTTTGATATAGAAGAAGCAAATGAAGTTTATGTTAAACTACAAAAGGTTGTATTAGATATTCAAACAGATGTAGAATATCCAAATGCTTTAAGACCAGAATCAAATCCTGGATATAATACTAAATATGAACCAAAAGAGTAAGAAATTACTCTTTTTTTTGTTATAATGTAATTCATAGGAGGTAAAAATATGGAAGTAAGAAATAATTACAAAGAATGTCTAACTAATTTAGCTTGTTCTATCCGTAAATACTTTGGACTAGAATATAAGCATAATACTTTAGACTATATCGATAAAATCTTAGAGGAGAAACAACCTAAAAATGTAGTTGTAATACTATATGATGGTATGGGTTCTAGAATTCTAGATAGAGTTCTACCAAAAGATTCATTCTTTAATGCTAATCGATATAAAGAAATAACTACAGTATTCCCAGCTACTACAACAGCAGCAACAACATCAATCCGTACTGGACTAAATCCGGTAGAGCATGGATGGTTAGGTTGGAATGTATATCTAAAACCATTTGATAAGATAGTTACTCTTTTTAGAAATACTGAAAAGGAAACAGAAGAGATAGTACAAGACTATATCGATCATGGAAAAGATTACTTAGTAACTAATTCAGTAGTAAGTGATATTAATGATGCAGGTAAATATAAAGCCTATGAACATTTCCCATTTGGAGAAAATCCTTATGTTGGTTTAGATGATATGTTAAGTAGAGTAGAAAAAGAATGCAAAGAAGATGGAAAAAAATATATCTACGCCTACGATCCAGAACCAGATCACACAATGCATGAAAATGGTGCAGATAGTGCAGTAGTAAAAGAACTTATCGAAGAAAGAAATAAAAAGACACAAGAATTATGTGATAAGTTAGAAGATACTGTAATTATTGTAGTTGCAGATCATGGTCATCTATTAGTAGATAGAGTACAATTAACAAATTATCCAGAAATTACCTCATTATTAGAAAGAAATACATCACTTGAACCACGTGCTACTTCTTTCAAGATAATTCCTGGAAAAGAAAAAGAATTTGTTGAAAAATTCAACAAAGAATTTGGAGAAGACTTCAAACTTTATACAAAAGAAGAAATAATTGAAAGTAAATTATTTGGAGATGGAGAAGAAAATCCAATCTATCGAGATGCTTTAGGTGATTACTTAGCAATTGCTTATGGTACAAGAGCTTTATTAATGCCAGGAGATGAAGATTTAATCTCAATGCATGCTGGATATGCTGATGATGAAATCTACGTTCCATTAATAGTAGTAGAAAAATGAAAGAACAAAATGTAGTAAATTATTATGTTTCATGCAATAAACTAAAAAATGTTCTAAGAAAAGGTTGGAAGGATTGGAACGTAGAAAAAGAACGTTTAGAAAGTGTTGCAGAACACATATATGGAGTACAAATGCTCGCAATCGCAATGTATTCTGAATATAAATATGATATTGATTTAGAAAAAGTATTATTTATGCTCGCAATTCATGAATTAGAAGAAATAACTATTGGAGATTTAACTCTATTTGATATAGATAAAGCAGAAAAAGAGAAAATTGGTCATGAAGCAGTAATTAAAACATTAAGTCCATTAATGGATAAAGATAAATTATTGGATTTAGTATTAGAATTTGATGCAAGAGAGACTAAAGAAGCAAAATTTGCTTTCTTCTGTGATAAGTTAGAAGCAGATATTCAAAGTAAGATTTATGATGAAAAAGGCTGTGTAGACTTAAAAAATCAAGATAATAATCCAACTGCTCAAGATCCAGTGGTAAAAAGACTAATTGAAGAAGGAAATACTTTCGGACAAATGTGGATGAAATTTTCTCAAGGAAGATATAATTATGATGAGAATTTCCAAAAAGTATCTAATTACGTTATAAATAATAAAATAACTAAAGAATAAATACCGAAAAGATAGGAAAAACCTATCTTTTTTGTTATAATAATATAGAGACTAAAAAAAGAACTCCAGTTGGAGTTCCATCTATATACAGAGGATCTTCACACTACATAGTGAACCTTCCTCAATAATAATATATGCAAGATGTTTATAAATATGCACATAATAAGGAGTGATATCATGGAAAAAAGAGATTTAGAAAAAATCGTCCAAGAAGATTTAATCACAATAAATGAACTATGGAGGTCACTTTGACATTCCTAAAAAAGAAGAAGAGTTAAAAGTAATAGAAGCTAAAACTTACGAACCTGATTTCTGGAATGATCGTAATAGTGCAGAAGAAACTATAAAACAAGTAAATGATTTAAAAAGTTTAATTGCTTCAGTAACAGAAGCAAAAGAAGAAATAGAATCTAACAAAGAATTATTATCTATCTTAAGAGAAGATGAGATATATGAAGATTGTGAGTATTCTGTTATAAATCAACATAAGAAAATAGAAAAATTAAACTTATTACTATTATTAAATGGTCCATATGATAAAAAAGATTGTATCTTAGAAATTCATTCAGGTGCAGGTGGAACAGAAGCTTGTGATTGGGCTAATATGTTATACCGTATGTACCAAAGATGGTGTGAGAAAAAAGGATACAAGATGGAATTATTAGATTACCAAGCAGGTGAAGAAGCTGGAATAAAAAGTGTTTCAGTAAGAGTTAAAGGTGTTAATGCTTATGGTTATCTAAAAAATGAAAAAGGAGTACATAGATTAGTAAGATTATCTCCATTTGATTCAAACAATAGACGTCATACTTCATTTGCTTCAGTAGAAGCAATCCCTGAGATTGAAGTAGATAATACTATTGAAATTGATGAAAAAGATTTAAAAATAGATGTCTATCGTTCAACAGGAGCTGGAGGACAAGGAGTAAATACCACAGACTCTGCTGTACGTGTAACACACTTACCTACAAAGATTGTAGTAACTTGCCAAAATGAAAGAAGTCAAATTCAAAATAAAGAAGAAGCAATCCGAGTATTAAAGAGTAAGTTATTAATGTTAAAACTAGAAGAACAAGAAAAAGAACTACAAGAAGTGAAAGGAGAACAAAGAAATATCGAATTCGGATCTCAAATACGAAGCTATGTTATGCATCCATATTCTATGGTTAAAGATCATAGAACTAATGAAGAAACAAGTGATGTAAATAGAGTGTTAGATGGAGATATTGATTTATTCATAGAGAGTAATTTAAAGAAGGGGTTATAACTATGAAACTATTTAACGTAGATAATAGAACGATATTAAAAGAAATACAAAAGAAATCTTATATAAAGAGATTCCTTCAATTTGTTGCGGGCTTATTTTGTATTGCTATATCATACAACTTATTCTTAGCACCTAATGAATTAGTTCCTGGCGGTGTTGGAGGTATTGCTATTATCTTAAGTAGTTTAGTTAAGATTGATAAATCCCTAGTAATCTTAGTATTCAATATCATCTTACTAGGTTTAAGCTTTGTAACATTAGGAAAAGAGAAAACAAGAGCAACAATTCTAGGAGCAATCCTATTCCCAATACTTGTTAGTCTAACATCAAATATAAGTAGTATTATCACTATTGATAATAGTCAATTATTATTACCTGCAGTATTTGGTGGAGTATTATTTGGATTTGGTTCAGGATTAATCTTTAAGGCAGGTTTCACTACAGGTGGAACAGATATTATCAATCAAGTATTATCAAAATATTTAAAAATAGGTGTAGGAAAGAGTATGTTATTAAGTGATGGCTTAATCGTACTATGTTCAGTATTTACTTTTGGTATTACACACCTAATGTATTCAATTGTTGTCTTATATTTAATTAGTTTTATGTCAGATAGAGTAATCTTAGGAATATCTGATAGTAAAGCCTTCTACATCATTACAGAAAAAGATGAAGAAGTAAAAGCTTATGTATTAAAACATTTAGGACATGGAGTAACTATATTTAAAGCTAAAGGAGGATTTAAGAAAGAGAGTAGAAATGTATTATTATGCGTTCTACCATCAAAAGATTATTATAGATTAAAATCTGGAATTAATGAGATTGATAAAGATGCCTTCTTCGTTGTAACAGATGCTTATGAAGTATTTGGAGGAGAATAATATGGCAAGTAAAATAAAGAAAATCAAGTTAAAGAATAATGTCCAAGATTTTATAGTAATTACTCTTGCTTTAATTCTATCTGCAGCTTGTTATAACATGTTCTTATTACAATGTGGTATAGTCTCAGGTGGTACTGGTGGTGTAGCTACTATTCTTAAGAAAACAGTAGGAATAAACCAATCATTATCACTATTAGTACTCGCAATATTCTTTTTAATAATAAGTCACTTCATACTAGGAAAAGAGAAAACTGCCACTTCATTATATGCTAGTTTGATATTCCCAGTATTTGTAAGTTTAACAGATCCAATAACACAACTAGTAGACTTTAATGACAGTGATTTATTCGTGGTAGTAATATTTGCAGGAATAATAAATGGTATATCTAATGGTTTTATTTATAAAACTGGTTATAATTCAGGAGGATTTAGTATTCTATACCAAATTCTATATGAAAAATGTAATATATCTATTTCAAAAGCATCACTACTAGGAAACTGTACTATTATCGCAATAGGTGGTTTCTTCTTAGGAGCAACTAGTTCATTATATGCAGTATTATACTTATATATTGAAAGTATAGTAATAGATAAAGTAATCTTAGGAATAAGCAATAATAAAGCCTTTTATATAGTAACAACAGAAGAAAAAAAAGTATCAGACTATATAATGAATACTTTAGGTCATGGTACTACAGTATTTGGAGTAAAAGGTGGTTTCGTTGCTAAAAGAAAAGATGCTATTTTGACAGTAGTACCTACAAGAGATTACTATAGAGTAACAGAGGGAATTAGAATGATTGATTCAAAAGCATTCTTCCTCGCAACAGATTCATATGAAGTAAAAGGGGCAGATTAGTCAAATAATCTGTCTTTTTTGTATTTATTTGTCGTAAAAGGTTTTTTTACCATTGTATTATATGATATAATATTGTATACAGGATAGGAGGTTTAAAATGGATTTAATCAGATTAAAAAACGTCGAGAAGAAATATAAAAACGGCGTTCAAGCAATTTATGATTTAAGTTTAGCCATTGAAAAAGGTGCCTTTGTCTTTGTTATTGGAGGATCTGGTAGTGGTAAGAGTACCCTAATCAAGATGCTTTATCGTGAAGAAAAACCAACGAAAGGACAAATAATCGTTGGTGGGCTTGATGTTGCAAAACTTAGAAATAAGAAAGTATATAAACTAAGACGAAAACTAGGAATCGTTTTCCAAGATTATAGATTATTAGAAAAACAAACAGTGTTTGAAAACGTTGCCTTTGCACTAGAAGTTCTAGGTGCACCAAAAGACGAAATAAGAGAAAAAGTTCTAAAGGCTTTAGAAGATGTTGGACTAAAGAATAAGATTCATAATTATCCGGATCAATTATCTGGTGGTGAACAACAACGTGTAGCTATAGCACGTGCAATCGTAAATGATCCAAAACTATTACTTTGTGATGAGCCTACTGGAAACCTAGATCCAGAAAAGAGTATGGAAATCATGCAAGTATTAGATAATATTAATAAATCTCGTGGAACAACAATTATCATGGCAACACATGATAAGGACATTGTAAATCAAATGAAGAAGCAAGTAATTACCTTGAAGGATGGACATCTAGTAAACTTTAGACAGAAAGGAACTTACTATAATGAAAATGCTTAGAATGTTGGTTAGAAGTATTCGAGATGCTTTCAAAAGTGTAAAAAGAAACTTTAGTTTATCTCTAGCTTCTATATCATGTATAACTATTACATTAATTATTATTGCTACTGCAGTAATTGCTTCCTTCAATGTTCAAAATTTCACAAGAGAAATAGAAAAAGATTTAACAATAGTTGTCTTCTTAAATAATAATGTTTCAGAAGAAGATATAGAAAATGTTACAAATGAAATAAAAAGTATTAAAAACGTAGATACATATACATTCCAAAGCAAAGTTCAAGTAAAAGAACAAATGCAAGCAGAATCAGATGTATTTAACGCAGTATTAGATACATGGGATACAGATGAAAGCCCATTAAAAGATACTTTCCAAGTTAAAGTAAAAAATGTAGAAGAAATAAAAGATACTGCAGATAAGATTAAAAGCTTTAATGAAGTATCAGTAGTTCGATACGGAGAAGGTATGGTAGATAAACTAATCAGTGCATTCTCATCAATCGAAAAAATAACATATGCTGTAGTACTAGCACTTGTACTAGTAACAGTATTCTTAATTGTAAATACTATTAAATTAACTATAGATGCTAGAAAGAAAGAAATTTCAATCATGCGTCTTGTAGGAGCAAGTAATATTACAATTAAAACTCCATTTGTTATTGAAGGTATGATTCTTGGAATCTTAGGTTCTATCGTACCAGTAATCTTTACTACATATGGATATATCGCTTTCTATCAACATTTTGATGGACACCTATTCTCAGATTTAATTAAATTAATAGAACCAGAACCATTTATATATAATGCTTCTGTTATAGTTATAGCAATTGGAATACTTGTCGGTATGGTTGGTAGTGCCGGAGCCGTTAAGAAGTATTTAAAAGTATAATGAAGAAATATATAATTGGTGTTCTTACAATTGTACTATTAGCAAACATTTTACTACCAATGGATGCTAGCGCAATTACACTAAGAGAATATGAACAAAAAGTACAACAATACCAAAATGAAATAAATAGTAAAAATAATGAAATAGCCGTTAGTAAAAAGAAACTTGATGAGATTCAAAAGAAAATAGCTGATTATGAAGCTCAAATAAAAGCAGCAGAAGAAGAAACACAAAGATTAGAAGAAGAAATTCAAAAGAACAACGAAGAAATTAAAAGAAAAAATGCTGAAAGTAAAAAGATTATTGAATATTATCAAGTAAGTAATGGTGAAAATGCTTATCTTGAATATGCTTTTGGAGCTACTTCTATTACTGATATGATTTATCGTATGTCAATTGTAGAACAATTAACTGAGTATAATGATAGAGTAATGAAAGAGTTACAAGCATTAATAGATGAAAATAAAGCTAAACAAGAGCAACTTCGTAAAAAACAAGAAGAAATGAAAGAATTAAATAAGAAATTAGCTGAAGAAGCATCTAAAGTAAAAGGATCTATCTCTTCAATGGAAGGAATGATTCCAAATCTTAGTGGTCAAATGAATTACTACCAACAACGAGTTAAATACTATAAGAGTGTTGGTTGTGATCCTGATGATCAAATCGGAATCGATTGTGATAGACCAACTCCAACAGGAGGAAATATCGTAGGTGCTAATGGATTCGTCTTCCCAGTTCAAGCATCATTTAGAATAACAACTGGTTACTATTGGGATCAAGGAGGACACAAAGGAATCGATATTGGTAAATATTGTGGAGCACCTATTCAAGCCGTTGCTGCTGGTAGAGTATACTACGTAGGAAGCGGAAAAGATACTTATGGTGCTAAGATGGTTATGATAGTTCATAACTATGGTGGAAGATTAGTTTATTCTCAATATGCCCATTTAAATGGATATGCAGTTAGAGAAGGACAAGACGTATATGCCGGTCAAACAATCGGATACATGGGTAACTCAGGATACTCATTTGGATGTCACTTACACTTAGAGATGTCTGAAGACTTAGGTTGGGATTATCCAGATCCAGGTAACTACTATAGTTACATAAGACATATCGTTAATCCATACAAATATGTACCAGGATAAAAATAAGATAAAAAAAGAGAGTTATTAAACTCTCTTTTTTGCATTTATATATCAATTATATAACTTTAAACTCTTCGATAATATTTTCAGTTAAGTCTCCATTACGAAGTATTTCTACCATATTATCTTTCTCTCTAACTATAGTAGAAGCACCTCTATAAATAGAACCACCATTATATATATAATCAACATTATCTTTAATAGAATCTTCTAACATGTTTATACGAGTAATTGTCTCACTAGATGATACATTAGCACTAGTCGCAACTATAGGATGTCCTAATTTAGAAATTAGTAATTGTAAATCTTTATCATCAGGAATACGTACTCCAAGATCAGGTAAATTAGAATTAACAACTCCAGGAATAGAATCAGCCTTCTTAACAAGAACAGTTAATGGTCCAGGAGCAAAAGTATCAAATAACTTCTTTTCTAATTTAGAAAGACTCTTAGTATATTTCTTAACCATATCCATATCAGACATTAAAACTATCATAGGTTTAGAATAACTACGTTTCTTTAATTGATATATCTTGTCTACTGCTTCCTCATCTAATGCATCACAAACTATTCCATATACTGTATCAGTAGGAATAACCGCAATACCACCATTCTTTAATATATCTACTAATTTCTCTATATCCATAAAAAATCACTCCAGAAACAATTATACCAAAAAAAATAGAAAGACCAAAATCTTTCTATTTATATTGATATTCTAATTGTTCAACTTTTTCATCAGCATAGTCATCAAACATTGAAGCTAATTGAGATTTTTCTTTCTTTGGAGATTTCATATCAGGACCAAATGCTTCAGCATCTTCTCTCATTTGTTTTTGTACTTTACTAAGTTCATCAATTACTTCTGCATCATAAAAATCATCAGGCTCATAACCATGTTTATGAAGAACTTCAGCCTTTTTTCCATTATAAACGGCATTGTAATCTTCAAAAGGTTTACGGTCATTTAATATACGATCACGATACTCTCCTAATACACCCATTAGTTCTGCTTTACTTAGATCACCTGTATCTTCACTACCATGAATTTTACGAGATAATCTTTCAGCACGATCAAATTCAGCATAATTATCTTTTATAAATTGTTGTTGTTCCTTAGTAAAAATATTTAATTCCATAAATACCTCCTATACTAACTTAATCATAATAATGGTAAATAATAAAGTCAATGAATTAAGAACAACTATACACTTTAAAATGTCCAATAAATATAGTATAATACGTGAAGGAAAAAGGGATGATACTATGAGTACAAATGCAAAATTTAATGTAATAATAAAGGAAATATGTGAAGAAAAAGGTATTAATTATAATTTATTATCTAGAGATTGGATCACTATGCTTGAGTATAAAGGAAAGACTAGATTTATATCAGGATTCCAATTTGGTTTAAATGACCATGCATTAGGTAACATAATGGATGATAAATTCGCTCTATACGAAGTATTACGTACTAAAAAAATACCTGTCGCAGAACACCATATCTTATTTAAGAATACTAATAACAATGATTATGCAGAAGGTTATAATACAGTTGATTTAGTAAAAGATTTCTATAATATCCATAAACCGATAGTAATAAAAGCAAATACTGGTTCTTGTGGAACTAATGTATTTAAAATAGAGAAAGAAGAAGATATAGAACCAATATTAAATCAACTATTTGAACATAATCATTCGATTAGTTACTGTCCTTATTACGATATAAAAAATGAATATCGAATGATCGTAATAGATGGAGAAATACAATTAATATATAAGAAAAAGAAACCAGTAGTAACTGGTAATGGAAAAGATACTATTAGAGATTTATTAATAGCTTTTAATAAGCATTACTTTAGTGATAAATTAAATGATCCTATCTATGATAGAGTACTAAATCCAGGTGAAGTATATGAGTATGACTGGAGATTTAATTTATCTAGAGGAGCTTCTGCCTCTACTGATATTTCAGATGAAATAAGAGGAAAACTAATTGAGATTAAGGATCAAATTACTAATGAATTAAAAATAGGATTCGCATCTATCGATATAATAGAAACAAACGATGATTTCCGCGTATTAGAAATAAATAGTGGAGTAATGACTGAAAATATCATTGAAATAATAGATAATGGTAAAGAAATAGTAAAAAGCATCTATACTAAAGCAATAGACAAGATGTTTGAATAAAAAACTATATCAAAGAATATATAAATAAGATATACTTAATAGTAGAGAGGTGATTCTTATGAGATGCTCAACATGTGGGAAAATTAATCCAGATGATGTATTAGTATGTACTAGATGTAATAGCTTATTAGATGAAGCACCTAAAATAGAGGATGCTATATTAGAACCACCTAAAATAGAAGAACCTAAAGTAGAGGAACCTAAAGAGGAACCAAAAAAAGAAGAACCTAAAGTAGAGAAACCTAAAGAGGAACCAAAAAAAGAAGAACCTGTTGTTGAATTAAAAGAAGAAACAAAAGAAGAAGAACACTCTCAAGAAGAAATAATAGATGTCGATGATATTGATAGTCCAGTAAATGACTTTAATAAAGAGTTTATCTATAGTAATCAAGCTAACTTCAATAGTACAAAGATATCTAAAGATAATAAGGTTGATAATAGTGGAGGAGCAGTTGTTCCGGATGATCCATCACTAGGTGTAGGATTTGACGATGATGATACTCCAAAACGTAAGAAAAAGAAAAAAAGTAATAAGACACCACTAAGTAATATAATTATATTCGCTTCTTCTCTAGTCGCAGTAATTATAATAATATTCTTAGTATTATTACTAGTATTAGGTAGAACTGAATATATTCATACTTATATATGTTCCAATTATTATGATAATATGCCTCCAAAAGAGTTTAGATTTAATATTAATTTTGAATTAAGAAAAGATAATACTTTTACATTAAAAATAGATGAAGATAACTCCGTAGAAGGTAATTATGAAGTATTAGAAGAAGAAACAGATGGTAAAAACAATCGTTATACAATTAATTTAAAAGCATCTAAAAGAACTCTAGGTGGAGTACAAAAAAATGATGATTATGATGAAAGATATAATCTTACTTTTATAGGTGAAGATACATATTTAGAGAGTACTACATCAGATTTCAAATATATATGTAAGATAACAGAGTAGTAATACTCTTTTTTTCTTGTTATAATCTTATTGGAGGGTTGTTTATGAAGATTATTTCGTGGAATGTTGCAGGATTAAGAGCCTGTTTAAATAAAGGATTAGATCGTTTCTTTGATGAAGAGGGAGCAGATGTTTATTGTTTCCAAGAATCTAAAGTAACAGAAGAACAAAATCCATTTCATCCAGCACTATATAATGAATATTTATATCCAGCTGAGAAAAAAGGATATTCTGGAACTTTAGTATATTCTAAAGTAGAACCAATTAATGTTACATATGGAATTGGTGATGAAGAATACGATAATGAAGGTAGAACTATAACACTAGAATTTGATAATTTCTATCTAGTTAATTGTTATGTACCTAATGTTAAAAGAGATTTATCTAGATTAGATTCTAGAATGCGTTTTGAAGATCTATTCCGTAACTATTTATTAGAATTAACTAAAAAGAAAAATGTAGTATACTGTGGAGACTTAAATGTAGCTCATGAAGAAATAGATATTAAGAATCCAAAAGGTAATCGTGGTAATGCGGGATTTACTGATGAAGAACGTGCTAAAATGACAGAATTATTAGGTGCAGGATTTATTGATACATTCCGTCATTTTAATCCAGACACACAAAAGTTCAGTTGGTGGAGTTATATGGCCAATGCCAGAGCTAAAGATATAGGTTGGAGAATTGATTATTTCATCGTAAATAAAGACTTTATAAATAAAGTTAAAAACACAATGATATATACTGATGTGTTAGGTTCAGACCATTGTCCAATCGGTATAGAAATAGAAGATAAATAATAAAAAAGACCAATTATTTAAAGGTCTTTTACTATGTCAAAAATTGACTAAATGTCCATTTTATGGTATAATTATGAACACATTTGGGGGTATTAGAGAATGAGTGGTAAACACGCAAAAAAAGTTCATATAGGAAGAATATTAGTTCCAATTATTATTGCCGGAACGATTATCTATGTAGGTACAAAATCAGGACAAAAATATAAAGAATATAATGTTAGAAACGAAATAGTAACAGAATCAAAAACTGATGAGTTACCTGCAAATACAATTGAAGTATTAGAACCAGTTGAAGAACCAGTTATTGAAGTAAAAGAAGAACCAAAAGTAGTAGAACAACCAACAGTTTCTACAATTGATGGTTTAGAAGTAGAACAAAGAAAAGTAGTAAAAGCAACTACTACAATTAATATACGTAATAAAGCATCTATGGATAGTGATGTATATACAACTTTAGGAACAGGACAATCATTAAATCTTATTTATCAAGAAGATGAAGATTGGTATAAAGTTGATTATCAAGGACAAGAAGCTTATGTATCTACGCATTATTCAGAAGTAGTAGAACAAAAACAAATAGTAAGTCCTATAAAAAAATTAGTATATTTTAAACAAGATTCTAATCTATATAGTGATGATTTGGAATCAGACTCTATTAAAGATATACCTAAGTTAGAAGCAACTCCTATTTATGGAGAAACAGATACACATTACGTAACTTCAATAGATGATCAAGTAGGTTATATTAAAAAAGATGTAGTTGGAGATCTAAAAGGAACATTCGCAATAGTAGATATTTCTGATCAAACAGCTTATCTATATAAAGATAATGAATTATTATTATCTTCACCAGTAGTAACTGGTAAGAATTCAACACCTACTACAAAAGGATTACATGAAGTATGGTTAAAAGAAAGCAATAGATATTTAACAGGAGCAGACTTTAAAGTACATGTTGATGTAGTAGCTTTCTTCCATAATGGTGAAGGAATACACGATGCTTCATGGAGAAGTGCATTTGGTGGAGAACTATATAAAAATGGTGGTTCACATGGTTGTGTTAACATGCCAACACAAGCTGCAAAGACATTCTATTCTAACTTATCTGTAGGAGATAAAGTATTAGTTAAACAATAAGAATTTACAAAAAGTAAATTCTTTTTTTATTTTCTCTTTTTTATTAGTAAAAAATTTGTTAAAATTAAAATAAGAGGTAGTGTATATGAAGAAAAGAATAATTATTATAGCTTTATTAGCGTTGGTACTAGTAACTGGATGCTCATTAAAGAAAGAAACTAAAACTGAAACAAAGAAAACTGAATTTGTAACTTCACTAGAAGGTAAATTTAAATTAACTGATCCATCTAGAGATAATACTGTATATCAAGGATTTAATAAGTACTTAACTTATGAAGGTGATAATGTAACTCTATATGATGAGTATGATGAATCTACTTATACAGGTACTTATACAATCGAAGATAATAAGATCGTAATGAAATTTACTAAGTTTAAAGATAATAGTGGAGAAAAGACAGTTACATATGAATTATCAGGTAAAGCAGCTAAAGAAAAAGTTACTGTAACACAAGAAATTAAAAACGATTTAATCACAATAATTAAAGATATTTATAAAATTGAAAAATAATTAAAATAATACAAGGATACGACATATTGTATCCTTGTTTTTATTTGTTAAAAATGTTAAAATAAGTCCAGTTGAAAGGAGGAGTATTATGTTCAAGATTGAATCTAAATATAAACCATCAGGAGATCAACCAAAAGCTATACAAGAGTTAGTTGATGGATTAAATGAAGGTAAACATGAACAAGTTCTTTTAGGAGCAACAGGTACAGGTAAAACATTTACTATTGCGAATGTTATTGAGAAAGTTCAAAAACCTACTTTAGTATTAGCTCATAATAAGACTTTAGCAGGACAATTATATAGTGAGTTAAAAGAACTATTTCCAGAAAATAGAGTAGAGTATTTTGTATCTTATTATGATTACTATCAACCAGAAGCCTATGTACCATCAACTGATACATATATTGAGAAAGACTCTTCCATTAATGATGAAATTGATGAATTACGTCATGCTGCAACATCAGCACTTCTATCTAGAAGAGATGTAATAGTAGTAGCTTCAGTATCATGTATCTACGGTATTGGAGAAGTAGAAGAATATAAAAGTAAGATGTTAACTCTATCAGTAGGAGAAACTATTGATAGAAATGAAATGTTAGTTAAGTTAGTAGATATGTTATATGAACGCAATGATTATGACTTTAAACGTGGTACTTTTAGAGTAAGAGGAGACGTAGTAGAAATAATCCCAGCTAACCAAAGTACTAACGGATATCGTATTGAATTCTTTGATAATGAAATAGATCGTATAAGTGAAATAGATACAATTACTGGTGTAGTTACTAATAGTATTAAAAATGTATCTATCTTCCCAGCATCACACTTCGTAGTAAGTGATGAAAAGTTAAAAGCTGCAATAGTTCGTATTAAAGAAGAACTAAAGAATAGATTAGAAGAATTAAAAAGTAATAATAAATTACTAGCTGCAGAACGTCTAGAACAAAGAACTAACTATGATATTGAAATGTTAGAAGAAACTGGATTCTGTTCTGGAGTAGAAAACTATTCTGCACCACTTGCTGGACGTGCTCCAGGAGAGACACCAACTACTTTAATGGATTTCTTCCCAGATGATTATCTATTAGTAGTAGATGAGTCACACGTAACACTTCCACAAGTACGTGGTATGTATAATGGCGATAGAGCAAGAAAAATGAACTTAGTAGACTATGGATTCCGTCTACCTAGTGCTTTAGATAATAGACCATTAAAATATGAAGAATTTGAAGATAAAATTAATCAAGTAATCTATGTATCCGCAACTCCAGGAGACATGGAATTAGAACATACTAATAATAAGTTTGTTGAACAAATTATTCGTCCAACAGGATTATTAGATCCTACAATTGAAGTACGTAAGTCAGAAGGTCAAATCGATGACTTAGTAGGTGAAATAAATGAACGTATCGCCAAGAATGAAAGAGTATTAGTCACAACTCTAACTATTCGTATGGCAGAAGAACTAACTAATTACTTAAAAGAATTAGATATTAAAGTAGCTTACCTTCATAGTGAAGTAAAAACACTAGAACGTATGGAAATAATTCATGATGTACGTGCTGGTAAATACGATGTATTAGTAGGTATTAACTTACTAAGAGAAGGTCTAGATATTCCAGAAGTATCATTAATCGCTATATTAGATGCTGATAAAGAAGGATTCTTACGTAGTGCTAGATCACTAATTCAAACAATTGGACGTTGCGCAAGAAATGCCAATGGTCATGTAATAATGTATGCCGATAATATAACTGATTCTATGAATGAAGCAATTACTGAAACAAGACGTAGAAGAAGTATTCAAGAAAAGTACAATGAAGAACATGGAATTACTCCACAAACTATTAAGAAAGATATACGTGAAGTTATTTCTAATACAGATAAAGAAAGTAAAAAGACTAAGAAGGCTAAAGAACCAACTAGAAAAGAAAAAGAACAAATTATGGAAACAATCGAACAAGAGATGCGTGAAGCAGCTAAATCTCTTAACTTTGAAAGAGCTATGGAATTACGTGATATCTTATTCGAAATGAAATCAAGTTTATAGGAGGAGTATATGAAGTTAAATATATTTCATTCATCTATTACAGATGGAATTATGTCTAAAGACAAAAAGTATTTTAAATCAGTATCTAAAGAAGACATAGAAGCAATGTACTACCTAAAAACAAAAAGATTCTTACAAAAATACAACTTATCTAATGAAGATATGATTGTCTTAAGTAAGAAGAATAAGAAAATAGAAACAAGAGTAGTAACTAAAAATCAAAAAGACTATAAAGAAGCAGTTTTAATGTTAAAAGAAACTACTCCTAATCTACCAATATTAGTAGAAACTGATGATGATCCAGTAATTGTTGCTTCAGCAGAAGATGAAAATAATAAAAAAGTTGCTGTTATAGGACTAGCAACAATAGATAATCTAAAGAATGGACTAATTCATGAAATGACAGAAAGTCTAATGAAAGAAACAGACAAAGCTACATTTGAAATGACTTTCTATATTGGACCATGTCCAGCTAAAGAAAACTATGTTGTGGATAAAGAAGAAGTAAATCATAAAATATTTGAAAAAGCTATTGAAACAAAGAAAGGTATTACGTACCTAGATATACGATATGCAATATTCAATGAATTATATTATGAAATAGTAGATCCTAATAATATCTATTTTGATTCTACTGATACTGTAACTAGTGAGAAGTATTTCTCTAAGATAGGAAATAAACAAGGACAACATGTTGCTTGTGTAGTATTTACAGATGAAGAAGTTTAAAAAAATATATGTGGAAATCACAAATAATTGTAATCTAAACTGTAGTTTTTGCAGTGTGGATAATAGAGTTAAAGAATTTATTACTGTGGATAACTTTGAACATATCTTAAAAGAGATAAAAGATTACACTGATTTTATTTATCTACATGTAAAAGGAGAACCACTATTACATCCTAAATTAAAAGAGTTATTAGAGCTTGCTAATAACTATGGATTAAAAGTAAATCTAACTACAAACGGAACTCTAATAAAAGAAAAACAAGATATCTTAAAAGAATCAGTTATTAATAAAATAAATGTATCTCTACATTGTGAAAATAAAAAAGATACTTACTTTGAAGATATATTTAATACAGTAGATTCTATTGTGGATAAAACTATTGTTTATAGAATATGGACTTTATCTAATGGAGAATTTGATGAAGTATCCACAAACATTGTGGAAAGATTAAAAGACTATTATTTTTTATCCACAGAAGTTGTTGAAAGAATTAAGCATGAGCAAAATATAAAAATTAGAGATAATATCTATGTGGATAAAGATAATGAGTTTGAGTGGCCTAGTCTAGGTAATAAAAATATAGATGGATTTTGTATGGCTCTAAAAACTCAATTAGCTATTCTAGTAGATGGAACAGTAGTACCTTGTTGTCTAGATAGTAAAGGATCTATCCCACTAGGTAATATCTATAAAAATAGTCTTGAAGAAATAATGAATAGTGAAAGATTTATTAATCTTAAGAAGTCATTTCAAGATCGTAAACCTTGCGAACAATTATGTAAAAATTGTACTTATAAAGAGAGATTTAAATAATCTCTCTTTTTTGTTTTATTAAATAATGATAGAATGTAGATAATAGAGGTGAGTATATGAGATGTGAAAGTTGCGGAAATGAAAACGAAATGAATAATACATTTTGTACTAAATGTGGTTCACCATTAAATAATAATCAAAATAACAATCAACCTAATTTAACTGATATGTATAACCAACCAAATTTAAATCAAATGTATAATCAAAACAATAATAACCAACAAATGAACATGAATAACAATATGAATAACAATAATATGAATGGCAATATAAATGATAACAACATGAACATGAACAACAATGGTAATATGAATAATGGCATGCAAATGAATTTTAACAATGGCCAAAACAATCAACAAATGAATAACAACATGAACATGAACAACAATAGTAATATGAATAATAGCATGCAAATGAATTTTAACAATGGCCAAAACAATAATAACCAACAAATGAACATGAATAACAACATGAATATGAATAATGGTATGCAAATGAGAATGCATAATCAAAATGGCCATAAAAAGAAACAAGAGAAAAATAATGAATTATTTGGTGTTATAAGTATCATTTTAGGATTATCTTGTATAGGAATATATTTTATTAATCCGTTAATCATATTTCCAGCAGCAACAGTTGGTATAGTACTAGGTAAAAAAGCTGGCAAAAAATGGCGCTTTGCTATGATTGCAAATATAGTTGCAATAGTGATTACAATAATACTTTTAGGAATAGCATTTTATATAATTTTTAATGGTGGATATAAAATGTATGGAACTTATCGTTGTGCTGATTATGAAGCTACATCTGTTTACGAAGATATAAAAGATTTTGAATTAAAGGAAAAACCAGTATTAATTAAACTTAATTATGACAATACATTTACCTTTAGTGATAGCACAATTGATGCTGAAATATTTGGAAAATTCGAACTTCAAGAAGAAAAATACTCAGAAATGTTTGATACATATTACTACACAATAGAAATGCATTCAAATAGAAGAGTAATAGGAGGAGAAGAATATACGGACCCAATAAAAAATACATATGGCTTTGCAATTTATAAAAATAATAAAGGCAAACAATCAGCTTATATCTATAATCCAAGAACAATGTCACAATATGTTTGTGAAAGAAGTGCATTTTAAGTGGTAGAAATCTACCACTTTTTTTATTAAATAAACGTATTTTTTTAAAGAACTGTGGTATAATATGCAAGAGGTGATTTCAATGGATAAAATT
>CAMJOB010000017.1 GCA_946407495.1 uncultured Bacillota bacterium
TCAACCAATGAACAATGACATGAATCAACAAATGAATATGGGTCAACCAATGAACAATGGTATGAACCAACAAATGAACATGAATCAACCAATGAACAATGGTATGAACCAACAAATGAATATGGGTCAACCAAAAGGAAATAAGAAGAAATCAAATAACAACAGTTTAATTATTATCGTAGTTGCTATTATTGCAATTGCTGCAGTAGCATGTGTTGCAATTATATTCTTATCTGGAAAAGATAAAGAAGCTAACAATGGTTCAAGTGATAGTGGAAAAGTTCAAGAAGTAAGTGATACTAAAGCAAATACTGCTTCTTATCAAGGATTTACTTTTAATGTACCAGCTGGATTTGAAGCAGAAGAAAACCCAGCTACAGGATTTTTCGTATTCTATTCAGATGAATTAGCTCTTGGTATTAGACCAGATTTCACTAATTCATTTGAAGCTTATCGTACATATTTTGCTCAAGAATTTAATGTAGATGCTGCTTCATTATCTAGAGTAATTAATGGAACAGAATATTTAGTTTTACCTTTACAAGACTCAACTACTGGAAGTGTTGCTACTTGCGTAGTATATGATACTAAAGAAGGTGCTGTAATTCTTGGTGAATTAGATAATGCACAATTCGTAGCTCCTACAGTTGCTGAATTAGAAGTAATGGATAGTATTTTATCTTCTTGTAAGAAAACATCAACATTTGCTGCACCAACAGAAGAACAAGAAGAAATTACAAAACCAGTATTTAAAGGTGTATTCCCTAAAGCAAAATAATGTAAAAGACTGCAAAAAGCAGTCTTTTTTTGTATAATATATGATATACTTGAAAAGTGGTGGTAGAATGAACAACAAAATTTTTGAAAGAGTATTAATCATCGTAACACTAGTTGCAATCTTTTTTTCATACAATATTACATTATTAAAGAAAGATGTAATATCTGCTAAAGAAAGTGAAAAAGAAGTATATAAAGTACCAGAAAATATTTTATTCTTAGGAGATTCAATTACAGACTTCTATGAATTAGATAAATACTATGATGATACTACTTATATGGTAAATAGTGGATTCAGTGGTTATTCAGCAGAACAACTACGTAGAGAATTAAAAGAAAAAGGTTATCGTTATAATCCATCTAAAGTATTTATATTAATTGGTACAAATGACATTCAACTTCAACGTGGAGCAGAAGAAATATTTGGTTATATTAAAGAAATAGTAGAAGGTTTTGAAACAGTAAGACCTTATACAGAAATATATGTAGAATCTATTTATCCTGTTAATAATACAAATAATTCTAAGATTGATCATGAAATGGTTGGTATTAGAACTAATGAAAAAATAAGTGACGTAAATAAGCTAGTTAAAGAATATTGTGAAGAGAAGAAGATCAAATACATCGATGTTTATACTGAACTATTAGATGAACAAGGTAACTTAGATTTACAATACACAAGAGATGGTCTTCATATGAATGAAGATGGATATCGAAAAGTAACAGAAATACTAAAAGAATATATTTAGTATTTCTTTTTCTTTATTTGCCAAACAAATAAGAATATGTTATATATTAAATAAGGGTGAGGATGAATGAAAGAGAAGACAATTCGACAATCCAATTATGAATTAATGAGAATCGTATCCATGTTCTTTATTGTTTTCTGGCACGTCTTATTACATACTAGTGCCGTAATAAAGTCCGCTGGTTTATTAAAATACGTTTCTCTATTTTTATGGTTAGGTTTAAGCGTTCATACCAACACCTTTATGTTAGTAACTGGTTATTTCCAATATGATAAAAAGTTTAAATTAAATAAAATATTTAGAGTTATAGGAACAACATGGTTCTATAATATAATTCTCACTTGTTTAGGATTCTTTATCTTACATTATGAATATTCTCACTATGATTTATTCCAATCATTTTCTTTTCTAAATAGAAATGGTTATTGGTATATAACTGGTTATGTATTATTAATGTTCTTTAGCCCAATATTAAATAAGTATATAGAAAATAGTACACAAAAAGAACATAAGAATATGTTAATAATGTTATTTATAGTATTTAGCATTATTCCATATCTAACTAAAAATACTGCTATTGCAAATGATGGTAGAAGTGTATTCCATTTTATATTCTTATATTTAATAGGAGCTTATTTAGCTAAATATCCAATAGAGAAAAGTTATCATTTTAAAAAGAATTCCGTATCTAAGAATAGATTAATTTACTGGACAATATTCTTTAGTTGTACAATGATTAGTTTTCTAATATTACAATTTGGTTATCTATTTGAAAATGTCTATGGAAGTCTAATTCAAGGATTCTACGATACTATTCAATTTACAAGAGATAATTTCGCATCTCCATTTACTGTAATCGCATCAATTGCTTTCTTCTTATATTTTGGAACTCTAGATCTAAAATCTAAATTTATTAATAAAATTAGTTCTTTAACTCTAGGCGTATACTTAATTCATGAGAATAGAGTAATGGCTAGATACATCTATACAGATTTTATTTCACAAGTAACAGCTAATGATACTGTTCTAATATTATTTAAGTTTATCTTATATGCAATTATTATATTTATAGTAAGTGCAATAATTGAATGGATAAGACAATTACTTGCTAAAATGTTATCTAAAACTAAGTTAGTTAAGGCACTAGGAAATAAGTGGAATAACTATGTTAAGAACTTCTAAGAGAATTGTTTCAATTCTCTTTTTATGTTAAAATATATCCGAGGTGTCTTATGAAAAAAGTGTTAGACAAAATAACAAAAATGAATAAAGAAGAATTAACTTTTTGGTTAACATATCTTCTTCTAAGCAGTTTTGGAGTAATCTATACTGCTCAAAAAGGAATCCATCTAGGATGGAAGTTTTTAATAGTATTAGAAATAATTATAATCGGTATATTAGTAGGTCTTTATTATTTAATAAGAAGATGGATAAATAATAATGTTCCACTACATAAAATATATCTAGTAGTTGCGATAGTTTTAGGAGCATTCTATATTTTTGCTTTCCCTCCAGCCCAATTACCTGATGAGCAAGAAGATTATGCAAGAACATTAGAATTATCACAGTTTGGCTTTATAACACCAATGCAAGATCTAACTGCTGGTAAATCATTCCCAGTAAATATTCATACTATATATGAATCTAAAACATATGGTGACTTACTTAAAAATGCTAATTTAAAATTAGAAGGTAAAAAACGTTTCTACCCATATGCTAATAAATCTTTATATAACTTTGTATGTTATATTCCACAAGCAATTGGAGTAGGTATAGGAAATCTATTAGGATTACCAATTTTATTTCATATATACTTAGGTAAAATATTTAATTATGCTTTATTTGTAACATTAGTATATTTATCAATTAAATATATTCCTACTAAGAAATTCTTAGTATTCTTTACATCACTATTACCAATCTGTATTCAAGAAGGTGCATCTTTAGCACCAGACTCAATGACAATCGCAACATCAGTTGCTTTAGTCTCATTTGTAGTTTGGTCAAGAAGTGTAGCTGAACCATTTACTAAAAAGCATTACATATCACTAGCATGTTTATCAATTGCTTTATCATTATGTAAGATAGTTTATCTACCATTATGCTTCTTAATCTTCTTAATACCAAAGGAAAGATTTGCATCACTAAAGAATAAAAAATTATATTGTACAATTCTAACTTTAGTAGTTATTTGTCTAAACTTATTCTGGTTAAAATTCTCATCTAGATATTTAACAGCATTCTATGGACAAAGTAATTCTACTGAACAATTACAATATGTCTTAAGTAATCCAATTCGTTATGTCTTAATTTTATTCACAACATTAGATGTATACATCTGGAGTTACTTAGAACAAATGGTAGGACATTCCTTAGGAAAATTCGTAGTAGGAACATCTTACATCATGACATTATTTGCCTTATACTATATCGTTAATTTAATAAAAGAAAAGAAATTAAATGAGAAAGATTATTTCAATCTATTTGAAAAAATCTTTACTGGAGTAATGATCTTAGGAACTATCGGTTTAACATTTACTTCTCTATATTTACAATGGACTGCAGTAGGTGCTTATGCCGTAGATGGAATTCAAGGAAGATACTTTATTCCATTACTATTACCAATTGCGACAATCTTCATGACTAAAGGTGAAGATGATAAAAAACATAATCTATTATCATTCGCAATTGTACAAAATGTACTTGCGTTAGTCGCAGTAATCACAACGTTTATTTAGAAAGGCAATTCTTGTCTTTCTTTTTCTTATGCTTTATAATTGAAGTAGGGTGGTAAAAATGGAAAAAATCTGTGTATATACATGTATTACAGGAAATTATGACAACGTAAATGAAATTAAAAATAAAGAAAAAGGAATCAATTATTATCTATTCACTAATAACAAAAATATTAAATCCGATACTTGGAATGTCGTTTATATAGAAGATCCAAAATTAGATAATCAAAGACTATCTAGAAAGATTAAAATGTTAGGACATCCAGAAATCAATGATAAATATGATATATCTGTATGGATGGATGCATCAGTTATTTGGTTAAAGAGTGTTAAAGAATTTGTAAAAGAATATTTAAAAGAAAACAATTTCGCAACATTCAAACATAGTTTTAGAGACGATATTTATGTAGAAGCATATGAATGTATCAAAATGAGAAAAGATACTAAAGAAAATGTAGTTAAACATATCGAGTTCTTAAGAAAAGAAGGATATCCAGAAAACAATGGATTATGTGAAATGACTGTCTTTGTAAAAAGACATAAAGATAAAGTAGTTCAAAAGACTATGAAATTATGGTTTGATACTGTATGTAAATATAGTAAAAGAGATCAATTAAGTTTCATGTATTGTGTATGGAAAACAGGTTTAAAACTAGATATTATTCCACTAAGTGTTTGGGATAATGAATGGTTTACTAACGCTAAACATAACATTAAAAAAGATATTACTTCAGCACGTATCTATTATGGAAATGATATGGAATTTACTCCTGATAGATTTGAAGTTGTACCTTATACAATAAAAGAAGATACATATTCATTTAATACTAAAGTATTAGATGATTGTGAACAAATAGAAATAGAAATCTCAGATGTACCAGTAGTAGAATATAAAAATCTAAAAGTAGATGGAGTAAATCTATCTAAAGTACTAAGATTTAATACAATAGATTATAATGATAAAAATATTTTCTATTCTAAATCAGGAATGCTTAGACTAGAAGGTAACTTTAAAAAAGGTGACAAGATTAAAATATCTGTAGAATTACATAAGTTAACAGAAGCAGAAGTATATGAATTTATAAAATACATTACAGAAAGAGAAATATTAGATTCATTAGAATTACAAAACAAACGTAATGAGATTAGAGGTATTAAAAACAGTAAAGGATGGAGACTGTTAAACAAACTAAGAAAATTGAAGAAATAGGGGCAGTTTATGTTATAATATAGACAGCTTAGGAGGAATTATGAAAAAAACAGACAGTGAATACTCAATATTAGTAAATGATGTTTATAAAAAGTTTAAGCTTGTTTATGATAAACCATTTACTTTAAAAGAAAGATTGATATTCTGGAAAAATACCAAAGTAGGCTATCATGAAGTATTAAAAGGAATTAATTTAAAAATAAAGAAGGGCGAGACAGTCGCTCTTATTGGCGTTAACGGAAGTGGTAAATCTACATTACTTAAGTTAATGACTAAAATTATTTATCCAACTAAAGGAGAAATTAAGACTAATGGTAAATTAACTTCATTACTAGAATTAGGAGCTGGTTTCCATCAAGACTTTACAGGAAGAGAAAATATTTACTTCAATGCCTCAATATTTGGATTAACTGCACAAGAAATTGATGCCAGAGTTCAAGATATTATTGATTTCTCAGAATTAGGAGAATTTATTGAAGCACCAGTTCGTACTTACTCTTCAGGTATGTACATGAGACTTGCTTTCTCAGTAGCAATTAATGTAGATGCTGAAATCTTACTAATTGATGAAATCTTAGCAGTAGGTGATCAACATTTCCAAGATAAATGTTATGCCAAACTAGAAGAATTAAAGAATAGTGGAAAAACTATCGTAATCGTAAGTCACAGTTTAAATGCTGTTAAGAAATTATGTAACCGTGCAGTATGGTTATACAAAGGTGAAGTAAGAGAAGATGGACCTACCGACAAAGTAATCGAGAAATACTTGGAGGTGTGTGGATAAAATGTTTAAAGAGATATATCAATATAGACAATTATTAAAAAGTAATGTTCGTAAAGAAATAAGAGGTAAATACAAAGGATCATTCCTAGGAGTTTTATGGAGTTTCGTAAACCCATTATTAATGACTTTAGTATATGCTATTGTATTCCCATTCTTATTAAGAAATAGTCAAGATCATTACACAACATTTATCGTAATGGCTATCTTACCATGGAACTGGTTTACATCATCAATAGCTCAAGGAACAAATACTATCCTAGTAAATGGTGGAATTATTAAAAAAGTATATTTCCCAAGAGCAATCTTACCAATATCTATTGTTGTAAGTGGATTAGTAAATTTCCTTATATCATGTTTAATTATAGGAATATTCCTAATATGCAGTGGAATAGGATTTAGTGTTTATATAGCATTTTTACCTATAATTATATTAATTCAATTTATGTTACAACTTGGAATCATTCTAATTACATCTAGTGTTGATGTATACGTAAGAGATGCAGAATATATTATTAATTTCTTTATCTCATTATTGTTCTATGCAACACCAGTATTATATTCATTAGATATGTTCCCAGCTAGATTTAAATTTTTCTTACAATTAAATCCAATGGCTACAATTATTAGTAGTTATCGTGATATATTCTATTATCAACAATTACCAAACTTTACGTTATTAGCATACGTATTCTGTTTATCTGCATTCATTCTATTTATTGGAATTAAGATATTTAATAAATTAGAAAAAGGATTTGCGGAGGAATTATAATGAGATTAGCAGGAGCAGTAGTCTTATATGAACCAACAGATGAGGATATTAAAAATATAGATTCATATATTGATGATTTAGATATTCTCTATGTAATGGACAATTCTAAGGAACAAAATGAAAAAAGACTACCAAAAAATAAAAAGATAAAATATATCTTTAATAATGAAAACTTAGGAATAGCTGCTCCATTAAATAAAGCAGCAGATCTTGCAAGAGAAGAAAAGATTGATTGGTTACTTACCATGGACCAAGATACTCATTTTAAAGATGATGTCTTAAAGAGAATGAAAGAAAAAGTAGAAAATACTGATTGCAGTGAAATTGGTATTGTAACGCCATGGCATAAGACTAGATTAAAAATAGAAAAACCACAAGAAGATATAGATTATCCATTAGATGTAATGACATCAGGTAATATGGTAAATCTAGATATTCATAAAAAATTAGGTGGTTTTAAAGAATGGATATTTATCGATGGAGTAGATATTGAATATTGTCTAAATCTAAGAAAAAACGGTTATAAAGTAATGCGTTTAGATTACTTAGAAATAGATCATAACTTAGGAGATATCTTCTATCGTAAATTCTTATGGAAAGATTTATTAGTAACAAATCATAGTGCTATGAGAAGATACTATCAAGTAAGAAATTATTTATACATAAGAGATATGTATATTGATAGTAGTCCTAAATTTTGTAAGATATTAGTAAAATTTAAAACTATCATCTTAGCTGTTATTTTATATGAAAAGGGGAAAATACCAAAGTTAAAAGCTTTCTATCAAGGTTATAAAGCATATAAATCAGGAAAGAGAGGTAGATCATATGGGAAGAATTAAACACCTAGTTGAGAGAACCGTAGAAACTGTTAAAAATGAAGGAATGTCTTCATTAGGAAAAAAGACAGTTAATTATGTTAAATTAAGAACTATTGCAAAATCAAAATATGAAAAAGTATATGGAGATGTATTATTTATTAATGGTTGTACACTTCCACATCCTTCAAGATATCGTGTAGATCATCAAATAGAACAATTGATGTCTTCAGGTGTTTATGCAGAAAAAGTATTTTATGAAAATCTATCTTTAGATTCAATTAAATATTTCCGTTCATTTGTATTTTTCCGTTGCCCAATTACTGATACAGTAAGAGAGTTTATTAAAGTAGCAAAAGAAAATAATAAAACAGTATTCTTTGATATAGATGATTTAGTAATAGATCAAAAGTATACTGATACAATTGAATTTGTAAGTCAAATGAGTAAAGAAGATAAAGCAGTATATGATGACGGTGTTAATCGTATGAGAGAAACACTTAAATTATGTGATTATGCTATTACTACTACAGAAAGATTACAAAAAGAATTATTAAACTATACTAAAGAAGTATTTGTAAATCGTAATGTAGCTAGTGAAAGAATGGCAGAAATTTCAAAGAATGCTTATCGTAACAAAAAAGAGCATGATGGTATCGTATTAGGATACTTATCTGGAAGTATTACACATAATCCAGATGTAGAACTAATTAAACCAGTTATTGCTAAATTAATGAAAAAATACGCTAATTTAAAACTTAAACTAGTAGGGGAAATAGATGTACCTGAAGAGTTAAAAGAGTTCCAAGATCGTATTATATTTGAACCATTTATGGATTGGGAAAAATTACCTAAAGTAATTGCCTCTCTAGATATAAATTTAGCTCCATTAGAAGAAAGTATCTTTAATGAAGCTAAGAGTGAAAATAAATGGGTAGAAGCAGCACTTGTTCATGTTGTTACAGTAGCAAGTAAAGTTGGTGCTTTTGAACATGAGATTAAAGATGGTGAAGATGGATTCTTATGTAAAACTGCTAAAGACTGGGAAGACGTCTTAACTAAGTTAATAGAAGATAAAGAACTAAGAGAAAAGGTTGCAGAAACTGCATATCAAAGAGTAGTTCATAATAATATAACAGTATATTCTGGACATAATTTAGCTAAATATATTAGATCTAAATTATCAAGAAATATAGCATTCGTTTTACCAACTACTAATATAAGTGGTGGAGTAAACGTAGTTATGAGACACATTGCTATGTTAAAGAAAGCAGGTAATGATGTATTCGTAATTAATATGGATGCAAGTAGTAAAGATATAGATACTAAATGGGGTAAAGTATCAGTAATTAAGCAATATAGAATTAAATTTGCTGCTAATATTGATACAATGGTTGCTTCACTTTGGTCAACACTATACTTTGCTAAAGGAATTCCAAATGTTAAACATAGAATGTACTTAGTACAAAACTATGAAACAGACTTTGCTCCATTCGGACAATATATGCGAGTAGAAGCAAATGCTACATATGAAGATGATACAGGAGTAAAATATTTAACTATTTCAAAATGGTGCCAAGATTGGTTAGAAGAACGTTTTGAAAAAGAAGTACAATATGCTCCAAATGGTATTGATCTAAATCAATTCCAATTTAAAGAAAGAAACTTCGAAGGTAAAATAAAAATACTAGTAGAAGGTAATAGTGATGATTACTACAAAAACGTAGATGAAAGTTTCCGTATTGTAGATAAACTAGATAAAGATAAATACGAAATTCATTTCTTATCTTATCAAGGAGAACCAAAGAAATGGTATTACGTAGATAAATTTATGCATCGTGTACCTTATGCTCAAGTAGGTAAGGTTTATCAAGATGCTGATATCTTAATTAAATCTAGTATTCTAGAAAGTTTCTCTTATCCACCACTTGAAATGATGGCAACTGGTGGACTAGTTGTAGTAGCACCTAATGGAGGAAATGTAGAATATATTCGTGATGAAGAAAACTGTATGTTCTATACTCCAGGAGATATCGATGATGCTGTTGCAAAGATCGAACGCTTAGCAACAGATAAGAAACTAAGAGAAAAATTAATCAAGAATGGATTAGAGACTGCTAAAGGCAGAGAATGGTCTAAGATTGAGAAAGATATTGTAAGTCTATACGACCCAGAATAATAAGAGGATTTATTCCTCTTTTTTGTTGAAATAAAAGGGAAATATTGAAATTAAGACGATAGTGTGATTAAATATTATTGTGGGGGAATGAATGATGGAACCAAAAAAAGAAAGATTATCAAATTTTGAATTATTAAGACTAATTTCAATGTTCTTAATTGTTATGTGGCACACAACATTACATAGTGGAGTTTATGGTGATTCACATGGCATGTTAAGATTTATTTTAGATATTGTAATGTGTTTTTGTCTTGTCCATGTTAACTCATTAGTAATGTTAACAGGATATTTCCAATGTAATAAGAAAAATGGAAACTTTAAAAAAGTATGGAAGATTCTTGGAACATCATGGTTTTATAAAGTAGCTATCTTAATTTTTGTAACATCACTAGGTATTTTTACCGTTAATAGTGTAAGAGTATTCCAAGAATTAATGCCAATTGATTATAACAACTATTGGTTTATTAACAACTACATAGTCTTATTCTTAATGAGTCCATTCTTAAATAGAATTATTAATTATTGTACTCAAGGAGAATTAAAGAAATTTGTATTAATCTTATTTCTAACTTTATCAATAATTCCAACTTTAACAAATCAAGCAGTAATACAAAATGATGGTTATGGATTAATTCATTTTATTTTAATCTATTTTATTGGAGCATATATTCGTAAATATCCAATACGTTTAAGTTATCATTTTAAGAACTTAACTAATGAGAAATATCAAACATTATTAGTAGTATCATTCTTTGTACTAGGATTCTTAAATATTATGTTATATAACTTTGGAACTGTATTAGATAAATATAATATTCCAATGATGAAATATATCGGTAGTGTTGTAGGTGGTAACTTCTTAGGTTACTATGCACCAATACCAATCTTAATGACAATTACATATTTCTTATTCTTTGAAACATTAACTATTAAAAATAAATGGATTAATAGAGCAGCTGAAACAACATTTGGTATCTATTTAATCCATGATAGTTACTATATGAGAAATTGTATGTATAAAGCATTAAATGTAAAAGATGCAGTACTACATATGCCTACTATTAAAGGTGTAATCGTACTTGTAGGTTTTGCATGTATTATCTATATATCAGCATTTACAATTGATTCAATTAGAATCTTAATTACTAATGGAATTAAATGGTTAATTAATAGATCAAATGATGATAATAAACCACCTAAGTTCTTATTAGAAGATCCTAAAGAAGAACCAAAAGAAAAACCAGAACCAAGAATAGAAATTAAAAAGATCAAATTAACAAGACCAAAAGAAAATAAAGAAACAAAAGATACAAAAGAAACAAAAAACAATCACGATGAAAATCCAGATAGTTTGATTGACTTTTAAAAAAAATGATTATTTGTTATACTAGATATATATAGGTGATAAAATGACAAAAAAGAAGTACTCAAAACAAAACAATAATGAGACAGTAGTCGTTAATAATAAAAAGGATAAATTAGAAAAAATAATAATAGGTGTATTGTTTCTATTATTATTTTTTGCTGGACTAATAGGTGAGAAAAAAGTAGGTTTCTATAATGATGAATTATACGAACAAAACATTTTAAGAGGTAACGTCTTAGAGTATGCAGAACTATTAGGAAACTGGAATGATTTATCTCTTACATATCATGAAAGAACAGTAATTGCGATATCTCAAAGTGTTGAAAGAGATCATGGTGTAGCAACATACTTACCATTAACTCCTTTCTTAGCAATAGATGGAGTATCAAAAGAAATATTTAGTCTTATATGGCATAGTTATACATTTGCTTTATTCTTTTTAGGAGTAATAATGGTATATGCCATAATGCAAGAGTTGTTTAAGAATAGGAAGATATCTTTAGCAGCATCACTTCTATATTTATCTTCACCAAGAATATTTGCTGAAGGATTATATAACAATAAAGATATTGTATTAATGTCCTTAGTTCTAGCAACTATCTATTGTGGAATGAAATTTATAGAAAAGAAATCATTTAAGAGTGCTATTATCCTAGGTATAGTTGCAGCATTCGCCTTCAATGTAAAAATAATTGGTGGCTTTATGTTTGGAGTAGTTGGATTATTCTATTTAATCGATTACTTAAAAAATAGTTATAAAAATAATAAATTCTTAAATAAAGAATTAGCAGTTGGCTTAGTTGCTATAGTCGTAATGATTGCAACATTCATTGCCATAACTCCAGCTATCTGGGGAAGTGGATGGGATCTAAATGGTTACATCGAATGGTGCTTAACTGAAAGTACTAAATTCTCAAGATGGAGAGGAACAGTACTATTTGAAGGTAAATTATATAGCTATGCAGCAAATCAAATGTTGCCTCTATATTACTTACCAAAGATGATTTTAATAACAACACCAATCTACATCTTAGTATTCTTTGCAATAGGATTATTCTATATATTCTATAATGCAATTAAAAAACAAGAAACTGATAAGAATAACACATTTGTTATGGTTCTAATTTGTATGTTAGTACCTTTCTTAGCAGCATTACTTACACATGCTAGATTATATAATGGATGGAGACATTTCTATTTCATCTATGGGCCAATGGCTTTAATCTCATTCTATGGAATCTATAATTTAGCTAAAGTAATTAAATACAAAAAAACTTACTATACAATAATTGGTGGCTTTATAGCATTCTACTTATTCGCATGTTTACATAACGGAGTATACAATACTGCATACTACAATATCTTAGTAAATCATAAAGACATAAGTGAAGAATATGAATTAGATTATTATGGTACTTCTGCTAAAGTAGTACTAGAACAAGCAGAAGCTAATAAAGTAAGTGATAAAGTATATATCTATAGTGCAGGATATGGTTACAATGTCTTAGAAAATAATAAACAAGTTCTATCTATGGTAAAAAGAGATAGAGTAATAATTACAAATAGTTACGATAAATATGAAGAGTGGGTAAAAGATGGAAAAGAAGTCTATATCTACTACAATAATGTTTACGTACCAAAGACATTAATTAAGGGACATAAAAAAGTATATAGTAATACCTCTTGGGGAAATGATATGTCTGTTTTATATCAATAAGGAGATTTAATATGAAGAAAAAAGAAGAGATACTATACATTGTAATTCCCTGTTACAACGAAGAAGAAGTATTAGAAGAAACGACAAAACAATTAAAAGAAAAGATACAAAAACTAATAAACGACAAGATGATAAGTGATCAAAGTAGGGTTATGTATGTAAATGATGGTTCTAAAGATAAAACTTGGGAACTAATTGAAAAAATTGATAAAAGAGAAAAATACTTCACAGGTATTTCTCTATCAAGAAATAGAGGACATCAAAATGCATTACTTGCAGGACTTATGACTGCTAAGAACTATGCCGATATCATAATTAGTATGGATGCAGACTTGCAAGATGATATTAATGCTGTAGATGAAATGATAGAGAAGTATTACGATGGTTGTGATATCGTTTATGGAGTACGTAGTGCTAGAAAGAAAGATACATTCTTTAAACGTACTACTGCTGAAGGTTTCTACAAACTAATGAATGCCATGGGAGTAGAAATAGTCTTCAATCATGCAGATTATAGATTAACTTCAAAACGTGTCTTAGAAAACTTAGCTGATTATAAAGAAGTAAACTTATTCTTACGTGGAATGTTCCCACTAATAGGTTACAAATCAGATAAAGTATTCTATGAAAGAAATGAACGTTTTGCAGGAGAAAGTAAATATCCATTAAAGAAGATGCTTTCATTTGCTTGGGATGGAATAACTTCATTCTCAATAAAACCAATTACCTTAATCTTTAATCTAGGTATTACAATATTAATAATTAGTACTCTAATTTTAATTTATAGTTTAGTTGTAAAATTCTTAGGACAAACAGTTCCAGGATGGACATTTATTATTTGTTCAATTTGGATAGTTGCAGGATTAGAAATGTTCTCTCTAGGAGTTATTGGAGAATACATTGGTAAAATCTATAATGAAACTAAAGGACGTCCTAGATATATAATCTCTAGAAACTTAGTAGAGGAGGATAAAAAGGGTGATAAATAAAATCTTAAAGAATGATCTATTCCAACAAATCTTTAAGTTTGGAATAGTTGGAGGTATAGCTACAATAATTGATATCGCTGTATATTGGTTATTAGTAACATTCCTCAATATAAATCCATTACTTGGAAATATATTATCATTCTCTGTCTCAGTCATTTACAATTACACAGCAAGTGTAAAATGGGTATTCCATGTAAATGAGGCAAAGAGCAAAAAGAAAATGTTTGTGGAGTTCATGTTCTTTAGTATCTTAGGATTACTATTAACAGAATTACTACTATGGGTTGGAATCGACATCTTAGGACAAAACAAGATGCTAGTAAAAATAGTTGCAACAGCAATTGTAATGGTATTTAACTTCATTACAAGAAAGTTATTTTTAGAATAGGAGAAAAGTTGTATGAGTAAGAAAAAAATTGCGGTTTTAATTCCATGCTATAATGAAGCAAAAACAATTGAAAAAGTAGTAAAGGACTATAAATCTGTATTACCAGATGCAGACATCTATGTATATGATAATAACTCTAAAGATGGTACAGATAAGATTGCTAAAAAAGCAGGAGCAATCGTTAAATATGAATATAAACAAGGAAAAGGTAATGTTATCCGTTCAATGTTTAAAGATATTGATGCAGATTGCTACATCATGATCGATGGTGATGATACATATCCAAAAGAAAATGCTAAAGAAATGTGTGATTTAATTCTTGAAGGAAAAGCAGATATGGTAATCGGAGACCGTTTATCATCTACTTATTTCCAAGAAAATAAAAGACCATTCCATAACTTTGGAAATGTCTTAGTAAGATGGCTAATTAATACATTATTTAAATCTAATGTAAGAGATATTATGACTGGTTATCGTGCATTCAGTTATGAATTCGTAAAAACATTCCCAGTACTATCTAAAGGATTTGAAATTGAAACAGAAATGACAATCCATGCATTAGATAAAAACTTTTTATTAAAAGAAGTACAAGTAGATTATCGTGATCGTCCAGAAGGAAGTGTATCTAAATTAAATACTTATTCTGATGGATTCAAAGTATTAAAAACAATAGCTAGATTATTTAAAGAATATAAACCAACAATTTTCTTTGGATTAATCAGTTTATTATTCCTAATTGTTTCTCTAGCATTTGGAGTACCAGTATTCGTAGAATACTTTAAAACAGGTTTAGTTCCAAGATTCCCAACATTAATATTCTCAGGATTCATGTTAATAATTTCTATGTTATCTTTTATCTGTGGAATTATTCTAGAAGTAGTTGTAAAGAAACATAGACAACTATTTGAATTAGTATTAATTCGTACAAAAAAAGAAGACAAATAATCTTCTTTTTTCATTAAATAATAAGAAAGGAGGACATATATGTTAAAAAAGATAAAATATCATATCGATTTAATGCGACCAAAACATTATCTTAAAAATGTCTTAATCTTTGTACCATTAGTATTTAGTGGTTTATTACTAACACCAGATTCATTAATAAAGACTATTATTGGTTTTATTGATTTTAGTATTGTTGCTAGTACAATTTATATTATTAATGACTTAAAAGATATTGAAAAAGATAAGAGACATCCTAAGAAAAAGAATCGTCCTCTAGCTTCCGGTAAAATATCTATAAATGAAGCATTATGTCAAATATTAATAATGTTAATTATTTTGATTTTATCATTATTAATATTCCCAATCTCAATAATATCTATGGCTTTATTATTAGGTTATTTCTTACTTAATATAGGTTATAGTTTTGGACTAAAAAATATTCCAATACTAGATGTCTTCATTATAGTATTAGGGTTCTTAATCCGTATCATATTTGGTGCTAACTTAATCCAAGTAAGAGTATCTAAATGGTTATATTTAACAATTATTACAATCTCATTCTTCTTATCTTTAGGTAAGAGAAGAAATGAAATATTAATTCAAAATAAAGAAAAAGATACTAGAGAAGTATTAAAATATTACAATAAAGAATTTATAGATAAGAATATGTATATGAATTTAGGTATGGCCATAGTTTTCTATTCATTATGGGCAACTGATGAACTAATTGTCTTAAGAATAAGTGAAAACTTAATATGGACTATTCCATTAATCATAGTTATATGTATGAAATACAGTTTGGATTTAGAAACTGGAGGAGATGGAGATCCAACTAATGTTATTTTAGAAGATAAAATACTATTAGGGTTAATCTTTATCCTAGGTGCATTTATCTCATTCTTAATCTATTTTAAATAGGAGTGTAGTATGCAAAAAGAAATCAAAATAAACAAGACATTAGAAAACATAATAAAAGTACTATGTACCATTTCTGCAGGTTTTCTAACATTCATGATATCTTTAAGATATGAACATAATTACACATTAGCCGGAGTAATTAACTCTTGGCTTTTAGTCGGTGTAATAATGTATTTTAAAGTATCAATTAAAAAGATAGATTTAAAGAAATTATTAATATCTATTTATCCAGCACTATATGTTTTAGTTATAGCCGCAACAAGAATAAATGCTGATAATTTAGTATCTTATTATCCTAAGTATTTCCATGTAAAAAGTTTTTTAAATGCGGATTTTCTTAGAGTAATGTCATTCCCATTAGTACTATTTATAACTTATGTATTTATAGATAAAATAGTACCTAAAATAATAGACTTTTTTAAATCACTAGATACTGTAGAAAAAAGATTCTTAATTATAAGTGCTGTAGTAGGATCTATTGGAACATTCATTTTATGTGATTATACAACTGCTTTTACATTCCCCGTATATCAAGGTAAATTTATTAAGTATGATGTTATTTATACTTTAGATTGTACTGTAGATGTATTCCAAAATATAAGTAGTTTTGCAAATGATATTCGTAATCCATTATTCGGTATTATGGCTATTCCATTCTCAACAGTAGGATTAATAATTGCGAATGCTCTTCCATTTGGTAGAGATGGATATCAATTTATTACTACTATGTCTGCTATTCAAGTAATAGTAGTAGCTTTAACTCTAATTCTATTAGCACGTTTATTAAAATTAGATAAAAAGAATAAAGTATTATTCTATATTATGTGTTTTTCAACACTACCATTTTTATTATTTAGTATAACTATAGAACAATATGTAATATCAGTATTCTATTTAATATTATTTATATATTTATATTATGAAACTAAAACTAAAAAGAACTTAGTATATGTCGCATCTACCGGTTCAATACTAACATCAGGATTATTATTCCCATTAATCTCAAAAGAAAAGAAATTTAAGAAATGGGCAACAGATGTATTTGATTGTTTCTTAGTATTTGTAACTGTAACTATAGTAGGTGGACAATTACCTCAAGTATTTGAAGCTGTTAACGATGTAAGTGCACTTCTTGGTTCATTCTCAGGTAAAATAACTCAAGATGTAAAATTCATTAGATTTACGCACTTTCTACAAGATCTATTCTTCGCCTCTCCTGGTGCAGTAAGAATACCTAAAACATTCCCATCTTATGTATCACTAGATTTTACAAGTGCAAGTGTAATTGGGTTAATTGTATTCTTTATATGTTTAATAAGTGTTTATCTAAATAGAAAAAATAATATGGCAATAATCTCAGGTATTTGGGTATTATTCTCTGTTATTCTATTATATGTAGTAGGTTGGGGAGCTCCGGAAAATGGTTATATTCTATATAGTTATTATTTTGGATGGGCTTATCTAATTCTATATTTCTTATTCTTTAAAAAGATATTTGAGAAAAAGCCAAAATTATTCACAGCTTCAATTATTACTACAATAGTAATCATGTTAATTGTAAATGTACCAGTATTATATAAAATAATAGAATTCGCAATGACGTATTATAGATAGGTGAAATATGAAAATAAATGCATATGATTTTGATGGAACAATCTATGATGGAGATTCTTCCTTAGACTTTTATTTATTTAATTTAAAGAAACATAAAAAAGAAATAATTCATTTATTCCCAATATTATTATGTCTATTAAAATATAAAACTAAGAAGATGTCTATGGAACAAGTTAAAGAAGAATTCTTCTCATTCTTAGGTAGATATAAGAATAATCAAGAATTTATAAAAGAATTCTGGGATAAGCATGAACATAAAATTAAACAATTCTTTAAAGATCAAACTACTTCTTCTGATGTAATAATATCTGCTTCTCCTACAGTATTATTAGAAGAAATAATGTCTCGATTAGGAGAATATAAAGTAATCGCAACAGAAGTAGATATTAATACTGGTAAACTACTATCTAAGAATTGTAAAGGTAAAGAAAAGATAGTAAGACTAAAAGAAATATATAAAGATGTAGAAGTAGAAAACACTTATACAGATAGTTATTCTGACCAACCGTTAATAGATATTGCGAAGAATGCTTACTTAGTGAAAAAAAACAAAGTAAACAAAATAAAATAGTGTATAATAAACTTGTGATGAGGTGATGCAGAATGAAAAAATGTGTCATTATAATGAATCCAGAAAGTGGAAAAGGTAAAAATAAAGATAAGATTAAAAATCTTTATGATATCTTAAGAAAATATGATTACGATGGACAAATCCGCTATACCAAAAGAAAAGGGGATGCCCACGATATTATTAAAGATATGGAGAATGATATTGATTTAGTAATCAGTGCTGGTGGAGATGGTACTCTAAATGAAGTAGTATCAGGTAATCTAGAAAGAACAAAGAAAATTCCACTAGCTAATTTACCTTTAGGAACTACTAATGATGTAGGTAATATGTATGGACTAACTGGAGATATTATTCAAAAGTTGGAACAATTACTTAAAGGTACTATGAAGAAAATTGATGTCATTAAAATTAATGAAGTACCATTTGTATATGTCGCATGTATTGGTGACTTTATTGATATGGCTTATAAAACTCCACGTGATTTAAAGAAACGTTATGGTAAAGTAGCTTATATTATGTATGGTCTAAAACAATTACGTAAAAAGATTCATAAATATAATATTAGATATACCATAGATGGTGTTACAAGAGATGGAGAATACTCATTCATATTCATCACAAATTCATCTAGAATTGCCGGTATGGATGACATATTCTACGATGTAAAATTAAACGATAATAAATTTGAAGTAGCTCTAGCAAAAGCTAATAATAAGGCTGATATGTTAAAACTACTAGTTCTAATCAATACAATTGATTTAAAAGATATTCCAGAAATTACTTACTATCAAACAGATAACTTAAAAGTAGAATTTCTAAATAATCCTAAATCCTCATGGTGTATTGATGGAGAAGAACTTCCAATCACAACAGATATATTTGAATTTAGGGTAGATAAATCAACTACTATGTTGATGCCTAGAAAGAATATAAATAAATTATTTGAAAGTGAAAATTAAAAGAAATTGTCTCTATACAATTTCTTTTTATTATGAAAATATGTTATGATTATAGGGAAGAATAGAAGGTTGTTGTATGAAGAAAAAGATTAATACAAGAAGATTAGCAATTAAGTTTTTACTATGTATCGTATATTTTATTGTTATTACGATTCTTTTAACTTGTTCATATAAACTAAAAGAAAAAAAGAAAGAAATTCCATATTGGGATTCAGTAGAATCAGTAAAAGATTATACATACTTAGAAATAAGCAAGATGTCTGAAAAATTTGCTTATTCAGAAAATGAAAACTTAGGTTTTCACTTTGTAACTGAAGAAAAAGATACAGGTGAATGGCATACTTATGTTATCGCCATTAATGAAGATGAATATGAAAAATATAAAGATATTATAGATTATTCATATGATAGAACAGAAAAAGTACCAGATAAAATAAAAGTATATGGTTATCCTTCTATTATGACTGATGATTTAAAAGAACTAATTGTTAAAAATATTAAGAACTTCTTGCCAAAAGAAAATGAAGTACAAATAACTAAAGATAATGTAGAAGAATACATGACTAATAGTTATCTAGATACAACAAAAGAACAAGAAGAAGAGAAGAATGATTTAGTTTATATAACATATGCATTAATTGGTGTTATGGGGATTCTTGTAGTATTAACAATCTTTGATAGAGATAAAATTGTTAATAAAGTAGAAGAAAAAGTAGATCAAGTAGAAAAGAAAACAAAGAAAGTATTAAGACTAAAAATATTTAAGAAAAGAAAATAGGTGATAATGTGGAATTTTTAGAAATAACAGAAGAAGAGTATACAAAGTTTTGGGAGAATCATCCCTTAAAGACATTCTTATCATCTCCAAAGATTTCTAAATTAAGAGAAAAATCTAATTGGAAGACTTACTATGTTGGAGTAAAAGACGGTAAAGAATTAGTCGCAGCTTCAATGTTGTTTTCGCATGCTAGACATTTTGGAGTATCAGAATTCTATTCTCCAAGAGGATTCTTATTAGATTTCAATAATAAAGAGTTAGTAGAATTCATGACTAAAAATGTTAAAGATTTTGTTAATAAACATAATGGATATGTATTACGTATCGATCCATATGTAATTTATAAAGAAAGAGATATAGATGGTAATATTGTTGAAGGTGGAGTAGATAATTCATCTATAGTAGAACAACTATTATCTCTAGGTTATAAGAAAGTTCCAACTCCAAATAAGGAACAAGTTGGATGGATGTTCTCTCTAGGTTTAGAAGGCAAAGATGAAGAACAAATTATGAAAGAGATGAAACCAAATACACGTAATACAATTCGTAAAGCAGAAAAAATTGGAATTGATATGCGTGAAATTTCTTATGATGAATTAGATGAATTCCAAAGTATTATGGAAGAAACATCTAAAAGAAAAGGTTTCTCAAATCGTGATATCTCTTACTACCAAGAGATGTATAAGTTGTTCCACGATAGTGAAGAAGTTAAATATTTTATTACTTCATTAGATCTAAAGAAATATGTTGAAGGTCTAAAAGAAGAATATAAAGAAAAAGATGAAAAGATTAATGCTTTAAGTGATGCAAAATATAATGAAGGACAAAAGAAAAATCTAGAAAATGAAAAAGCATCTCTAGAAAAACGTATTAAAGAAGCAGAAGAAATAATGTCTTCTACTGGTAAAGAAAAAATTAATCTATCAGGTTCTATGTTTATGTTAATTCAACCTGAAGTAATATACTTATCCAGTGGAAACTATGAAGAATATATGAAGTTTAATGGACAATATTTAATTCAATGGGAACTTATTAAATATGGTATTGCTCATGGCTTTAAAAAGCATAACTTCTATGGTATTCCAGAAGATATTAATACACATCCAAAAGACTATGGAATCTATGAATTTAAACGTGGATTTAATGGATATGTAGAAGAGTTAATTGGTGAATATGAATTACCAATTAAACCTCATTATCATTTATTTAAATTAATACATAAAATAAAAAAATAGAAACAACGGTGATATTATGAAAAGTGTACAAGACTTCTTTCATGAAGTAAGAAATATAGGTTATGGATGGCACGATAAAGATGGCAAAATTCATGAGAGTCTTAAAGGATCAAAAGAAGGAATGATTCTCCAAGATTCAGAAACTATATTAGAAGATAATCATGCAGTATGTTGGGAAATGTGTGAACTACAAAGAGACTTTTTTAAACAATCTAATATTGAATATAAAAATATCTTTGTATATTTAAATGATCTAAATCATTTCGCATGTCATACTTTTAGTATCTTCAAACATCAAGATAGATGGTTCTGGTTTGAAGCTTCTTGGCTTACAAAAAAAGGTATCCATGAATTTGATTCTATAAAAGAAATATTTGATTATTTTAGAAATAATTTTGAAGATTTCGCAAGAGGCGAATATGACAAAGACAAAATAGAATTCTTAGAATATGATAATGTTACTCCAGGAATGACTACTGAAGAATTCGTAAATCAATGTTTCAAAGGAAAGAAAGTAGAGGAGTAGAAATACTCCTTTTTTGTTATAATAAATATAGGAGAGTGATAAGATGAAAAAGAATTATATAATCATATTTTTAGTACTATTCGCACTTATTGGAACACCAATTGCTTATCACTATTACCGTATCGCAACTGCTGTAAAAATAGTAGTTTTAAAGAAAGAAAAAGTAGTAGAAGTTTATTCTAAAGCTAAGATTAGTGACTTCTTAGAAAGTATAAATGGTAAGTTAGAAAAAGATGAATATGTAGATACTACTAAAGTAGGTAAACATATAGAAAAATTCACTTATACAAATGATGATAATATAAAAGTAGATTATAGTTTTGAAATAAAAGTAGTAGACACAACTCCACCAATAGTAGGAGTATCTAGTAAGACGATCACAACAGATTATGATTCTAAATTAGAATATGAATTCTTTTGTGGAGATAATTATGATGATAAACCTAAATGTAAGATAGAAGGAGATTATGACACTACTAAAGTAGGTAAATATGATCTTATCTATAAAGCAACTGATAGTAGTAAAAATGAAACAAGAAGAAGATTTACTCTTAATGTGATTGAACCAGTAAAAGATACAAAAGAAGATAAAAAAGAATCCACAGAACCTGTGTATAAAAAATATGAAGATGTAGTAAAAGAGTATAAAAATAAAAATACTAAAATTGGAGTAGATTTATCATATTGGCAAGGCGATATAAACTTCAAAAAAATAAAGAAAAGTGGAGTAGAATTTGCCTTTGTAAGAGTAGGTAGTGAGAATAAAGATGGCTTCTTTGTAGATAAAAAGTTTGATGAATACATGAAGGGCTTAAAAGAAAATAAAATACCTGTAGGAGTCTATTATTATTCATATGCTGATAGTAAAGAAAAAGCTAAGAAAGAAGCTAAATGGGTAATTAAACAAATAAAGAAATATGAAATAGATCTACCAGTAGTATTTGATTGGGAAAACTGGAGCCATTATCGTGAATATAATTTAAGTTTTCACAGTCTAAC
>CAMJOB010000018.1 GCA_946407495.1 uncultured Bacillota bacterium
AATTAAAAACGTCTAACAAACGTTTTTTTTCGTGTAAATATATAGGAAAAAATATAATATTTGTTGTATAATGATTATATAAGAAAGATTGGTGTAAGATATGGCAAAAAGAAAAAGAAAAAAACAAGCAAAAAAAGATTTTACATTTAGTGCAAATATATATGGAATACTATTAATTCTAGCAAGTGTATTAGGAATAGGAAAATATGGACCTGTAGGTAGATTCATTACTTCATTTTCCATATTCTTAGTAGGTTCGCTATATATTCCATTCTTAGTTTTATTATTTATAATTGGAGGATATCTACTAATCAAAAGAGATTGGCCAGAATTCTTCTCAACTAAATTAATCGGATTTTATTTATTTGTTATAGGTTTATTAATTCTAATGCATCAAAAATTTGTAACAGTAAATGAAGCAAATATGATGGAGATATTCCAAGCTACTATGGATCAATTAGTACTAGCCTTTAATGAAGTAATGACAACAGGAGTACTAAGTGATTGGTTAGGAGTAGGTGGAGGAATAATTGGTGGAGTATTCGCAAGTATCTTTGCTAAATTATTCTCAGTAACTGGAATGCAAATAGTATCATGGGTATTCATTGTAGTTGGTGTATTCATGTTTACAGGATTCTCAATAGTTGACTTTATCCAAAATAATATGATGCTTAAGAAAGAAAAAGAAGAAAAAGATGGTAAAGAAGATGATAATAAATCACCATTTAGTAATAAAGAACCAATCATTCATGACAGTAATAATCAAGAATTTAATCAAGTTAAAATTACAAATATTAATGACTTAAAGAAGAAACCAATAGAAGAGTTAAAAGAAGAGGAAGAGCCTGAAAAAGAAAAGAATCAAGTAAATGTTTCTTATAGACTTCCTGGACTTGATTTATTAACTAAACCTAAGAAAGTTGATAATAGTAGTGATAATGCTCAAGTAACAGATAATATTACTGCTCTAGAACAAGTACTAAGAGACTTTGGTATTAATGCTAAAGTAGTAGAGGTACACATTGGTCCGGCAGTATCACAATATGAATTAGAAGTACAATCTGGTACAAGAGTAAATAAGATTACTTCAATAAACCGTGAGATTGCCTTAGCTCTAGCTAAGAAAGATGTTCGTATTGAAGCACCAATCCCAGGAAAGAAAACAGTAGGTATTGAATTTGCAAATGAAAAATCAAATCCTGTATCTTTCTATGAGATTATGGCTAGTCAAGAAATTCAAACATCAAATAATAAATTATTAGTACCATTAGGTAAAACAATTATGGGTGAGATTCAAACTTGTCCGATTAATAAAATGCCACACTTACTAATTGCTGGTACTACTGGTTCAGGTAAATCAGTATGTGTAAATGGTATTATTTGTTCCATTCTTATGAGAGCAAGACCAGATGAGGTAAAACTAATCTTAGTAGACCCAAAAGTCGTAGAATTAAGTGTTTATAACGGAATACCACATTTAATGTGTCCAGTAGTAACTGATCCAAAGCAAGCAAACATTGCCTTACAAAAATCGGTTGCTGAAATGGAAAAACGTTATCAAATATTTAGTAATACAACAACGAAAAATATTGAAGGATATAACGAATACGTAGAGAAATATAATAAAGGCAAAGATGAATCAGAAAAACTTGATAAGATGCCTTACTTAGTAATAATCATAGACGAGTTATCTGACTTAATGATGGTAGCTGCTAAAGAGGTTGAAGATTCAATTCTTCGTATAACTCAAAAAGCTCGTGCTGCTGGTATTCACTTGATAGTAGCAACACAAAGACCATCAACAGAAGTCATTACTGGTCTAATCAAAGCAAATATACCATCACGTATCTCATTCGCCGTAGGTTCAGGAATTGACTCACGTACAATCCTAGACCAAATAGGTGCAGAAAAACTATTAGGTAAAGGAGATATGTTATATCTACCAATTGGACAAAATAACCCAACTCGTACTCAAGGATCTTTTGTAAGCGATGAAGAAATCGCTAGATTAATTAAATTTACTTCCGAACAACAAGAAGGAGACTTATTCGATGCAGAGTTCTTAAATCTTGAAAAAGTAGATACTCCAAGTTCGAATAATAATGCCGATGATGATGACGATGATTCAATCGGTGATCCAAATGCAGCTTTATATGATCAAATCGTAGAATTTGTAATAAAGAAACAACAAGCAAGTGCTTCTTTACTACAAAGAAGATTTAAAATAGGTTATAACAAAGCCGCAACAATGATTGATGAACTAGAAGCAAATGGTATAATTGGACCTCCAACAGGAAATTCAAAACCAAGAGCAGTTCTAGTATCCTTTGCGGAAGATAAGGACGATGTTCCAGAAGAAGAGATTTTAGACGAGTAGTCTCTTCTTCTTTTTGTTTATTTAAAAAAATAATGTATAATGAAATAGAATGGTACGATTAAGTACATAATAATAAGTAGCGGGGTGAAGAAAATGAAATATAAGAAAAAAGATTTAGGTTCTTATAACGTACATATGATTCAAACAGATAAGTATAAAACTATCACAATGAGAATCGTATTTCGTAGAAAAATAAAAAAGGAAGAAATTACTATTCGTAATATTTTAACTTCCTTACTAGTACAATCAACAGAAAAGTATAATTCAAAAAGAAAACTAACTATTAAAACACAAGACTTATATTCAGTAGGTCTAGGAGTAAATAATGCTAGAAGCGGTAATTACATGCATACTATATTCACTCTAAATTGTTTAAATGATAAGTTTACAGAAGAAGGAAACTTTGTAGAAGCAATTAACTTCTTATCAGAAATATTATTTCATCCAGATGTAGAAGATAATGCTTTTAAAGAAAAGAATATTGAAATAGTAAAAAATAAAACAAAAGATACTCTTATGAGTATGAAAGAAGATGCTAATGCATATTCACTAGTACGTGCCTATGAAGCATTTGATAAAGATAGTCCTATCTCATATAGAATGATAGGTTACCTAGAAGACTTAGACAATATTAATGGACAAAATCTATATGATTACTATAAAAGTATCTTAAAGAATGATTTAGTAGATATATTTATTATTGGTGACTTTAGAGAAGATCAAGTACTTGCAGAAATACGTAAGTTATTTAAATTCCGTATCTTAAAGAAAGCTAATCTAGACTATAGATTAAAGAATAAACGTGTACGTGCAAGAAGATTATTTGCTAAAGAAACAATTAAAAATAATCAATCTAAAGTAAATATAATCTGTCGTTACCATAGATTAAAAGACTATGAAATAAATTATGTTCTACCAGTATATAATTGTATCTTAGGAGGAGAATCTGAATCTAAATTATTCCGTATTGTTAGAGAACAACATTCTCTATGTTATGGTATAAGTTCAGCTCCATCTAGATTAGATAATACTTTAACTATTCATACAGGAATAGATAAAGAAAATTATAAGAAGACTTTATCTCTAATAGAAAAAATCTTAGATGACATGAGAAAAGGTAAATTTACAGACCAAGATATTGAAACGGCTAAACAATTCTATGAGACAGCATTTGAAGAAGTAGAAGAGTCTCCAAATACAATGTTAGATATTTATATGAATAAAGACTTTACTGGAACAGATGATTTAGAGACTAAGAGAAAGATGATAAAGAAGGTTACAAAGAAAGAAATAATAAGGGTTGCAAGAAAAATTAAAATGGATACAGTGTTTATGTTAGAAGGTGATAAGAATGAGAAAGAATAACATAAAAGGCTTAGATATCACATACTATACAGAAACTCTAGAAAATGGTTTTAATATAATCTTAGTACCTATGCTTGATAAAAAAAATTACTTTATCACATACGCTACTAAATTTGGTTCAGATATAACAAAATTTACTCCAAATGATTCAAAAGAAGAAATAAAAGTACCAGATGGTATAGCACACTTCCTAGAACATAAAATGTTTGAACAAGAAGATGGACAAGATCCATTCACATTCTATTCTAAATCTGGAACAGGATCTAATGCCTCTACTTCATACGATAATACACAATACATTTGTTATGGAACAAAGAACTTTAATGAGAACTTAAGATATTTATTAGAGTTTGTAGGTTCACCATACTATACAGATGAAAATGTAGAAAAAGAAAAAGGTATTATTGCTGAAGAGTTAAATATGTATAATGATATTCCTGATTATCAATTAGAAATGAAATTAAGAGAGAATATCTATTCAGTATCTCCTCGTAGAGTAGATATTGGAGGAACAGTTGATACTATAAAAGAAATAACTAAAGAAGATTTATATACTTGTTATAATAACTTCTATAGTCCAAATAATATGTTTATCTTAATAGTAGGTAACTTTAATATGAAAGATGCTCAAACTATTATCTATGAAAAATTAGAGTTCCAAGAAAATAAAGGTAAACCAAAAGTAAAATTAGAAAAAGAACCAGTAGAAGTAAGAAAGAAAAATGAAACAATTAAAGCAGATATAGAAGTACCTAAATTAGGAATAGGATTAAAAGTACCAATCAAAGATTTTAAATATGAACCATACGAATTAGATTTATATCTTACTATGATGAGTAGAATTCTATTTGGTACAACATCAGCATTCCGTGAAGAAATGCAAGAGGAAAAGATTTTAACTGATATGATGACTGAATGGGAAAGATTGGATGATTATCGTACATTCTATTTATTCGCATCTTCAACAGATCCAGAAAGATTATTAAAAGAAGTAAAGGATTGCTTAAAAGAGAAAAAACTAGATGAAGAATCATTCCAAAGACTTAAAAAGGTATGGATTGCGAATGAAGTAAGAATAAGTGATAATGTCGATAAAATGGTAGATTCATGTTTTGATGAAATACTAAATTATAATGAAGTAGTCTCAAATAAATTAGATATTATTAAAAAACTTAAATATCATGATCTAGAAGAAATAGTAGATAAAATTGATATGAATAATCTATCTAGTATGATTATGATGCCAGAATAAAAAGAAGAGTAGAAATATTCTTCTTTTTTTGGTATAATCTACCTTGACGGAGGTGTGGCAATGAAACAAGAAAATATAAGAAACTTCTGTATAATTGCGCATATCGATCATGGAAAAAGTACACTTGCTGATCGTATCTTAGAAACAACAGGAGCATTAGACAAAAGAGAGATAAAAGAACAAACCTTAGACTCTATGGATATTGAAAGAGAAAGAGGTATTACAATTAAACTTAATGCTGTTCAATTAACATATAAACATAATGGAACAGAGTATTATTTAAACTTAATAGATACACCAGGACATGTAGACTTTTCTTATGAAGTATCACGTAGTTTAGCTGCCTGTGAAGGTGCATTGTTAGTAGTTGATGCTGCCCAAGGGATTGAGGCTCAAACACTTGCCAACCTTTATTTAGCTTTAGACAATAATTTAAAAATAATTCCAGTTATTAATAAAATAGATTTACCAAGCGCTGATGTAGAAAAAGTACTAGGTGAATTAGAAAATATTGGTTTTGATAGAAATGAAGTAGTTTTAACTTCTGCTAAAACTGGAGTAGGTATTGAAGACTTATTAGAACATATTATAGAAGATATACCTGCACCAAAGGGTAGTAAAGATAATAAACTTCAAGCTTTAATATTTGATTCTATATTTGATTCATATAGAGGAGTAATTACTTCCCTTAGAGTAAAAGAAGGAACAGTTAAAGTAGGAGATACAGTTAAAATGATGGAAACTGGTGCTGAATATGAAGTAGTAGGTCTATCTATTAATACTCCAAAAGAAGTAGCAGTAAAAGAATTAAATGCTGGAGAAGTAGGATATTTATATGCATCAATTAAAGGTATAAGTGATGTACATGTAGGTGATACTATAACACTTGCTTCTAATCCAGGAGAAAAACTACCGGGATATAAGCCAATGAAACCAATGGTATATTGTGGTATATATCCAATTGAATCTAATAAATTTGAAGACTTAAGAGAAGCATTAGAAAAATTAAAATTAAATGATGCATCTTTAGCATTCGAACCTGAAACATCAAAAGCTTTAGGATTTGGATTTAGATGCGGTTTCTTAGGTCTATTACATATGGAAATAATTGAAGAGCGAATTGAAAGAGAATTCCATATTGATATTATTGCTACTTCACCATCTGTAGTATATGAAGTAGTATTAACTGATGGATCTATTGAATATATTGATTCACCAGCAAAAATGCCAAGACGTGAAGTAATAAAAGAAACTAAAGAACCATATGTTAAATGTGCAATCTTTACGCCAAGCGACTATATTGGTCCTTTAATGGAATTATGCCAAGATAAAAGAGGTACATTTATAAATATAGATTATTTAGATGAAACAAGAGTAACAATTAATTATGAAATCCCATTATCTGAAATAGTATATGATTTCTTTGATCGGTTAAAGAGTTGTACTAAAGGATACGCATCATTTGATTATGAAGTAATAGGATATAAAGAAAGTAACTTAGTTAAGATGGACATTCTTCTAAATGGAGATGTAGTAGATGCTTTAAGTGTCATTGTCCATAAAGACTTTGCATACCAAAGAGGTAGAGCAGTAGTAGAAAAACTAAGAGAAATGATTCCACGTCAAATGTTTGAAGTACCAGTACAAGCTGCCATAGGTCAACATGTAATCGCGAGAGAAACAATACGTGCATTAAGAAAAGACGTCCTTGCGAAATGTTATGGTGGAGACGTAACTCGTAAAAGAAAACTATTAGAGAAACAAAAAGCCGGAAAGAAAAGAATGAAACAAATTGGTAGTGTTGAAGTACCACAAGAAGCATTCTTATCTATTCTATCAACAGGGGAGAAAAAATAATGCCAAGAGAAAGAGAATTTGGATGCTACATCCATATACCATTTTGTAAAAAAATATGTTCATACTGCGACTTCTGTAAAGTATTTTATGAAGAAGGACTAGTAGATGAATATTTAGATGAACTAGATAGAGAAATAAAAAACTCTTATAATGGAGAAGTAATAGATACTCTATACATTGGAGGAGGTACACCTTCTGCTTTAACTAAAAATCAATTAGGGTATTTATTCTCAATAATAGAACAAAACTTAAATCTAAAAAAGGATATTGAATATACAGTAGAGTGTAATTTTGATTCAGTAGATAAAGATAAATTAGATTTAATGAAAAAACATGGAGTAAATCGTATTAGTTTTGGATTAGAATCTATTAATAATGAGAATTTAGAAAAACTAGATAGATTAACAGATAAGAAGAAAGCTAAAGAAATAGTTGCTTATTGTAAAAAGATTGGATTAAAGAATATTAATCTAGACTTAATGTATGCAATACCAGGAGAGACAATTGAGGTATTGAAGAAGGACTTAAAGTTTGTTAAAGAACTAGATCCAACACATATATCTACATATTCATTAATAATAGAAGAACATACTAGATTATCTATTAATAAAACTCATTATATAGATGAAAACTTAGATAGAGAAATGTATGATACTATTATTAATACATTTAAAGATTATGATCACTATGAAATATCTAACTTTGCTAAAAAGAAAAACTATCGTAGTAAACACAATCTAAAATATTGGAATAATAAAGAATATTATGCCTATGGTTTGGGTTCTGCAGGATACGAAGGCAAAGTAAGATATCAACATACTAAATCTATTAATAAGTATTTAGATGGTGATTATATGATGGAAAATGGTATTGAAATACTAAGTGATAAAGAAAAGATAGAATATGAAGTATTATTAAATCTAAGAACTAAAGATGGAATAGATTTAAGAGAATTTGAAAAGAAATATAAATCTAGATTAGATAATCATTATAATTATAAGAAACTAATAGATGAGAATTTATTAATAGAAGAAGATAGACATGTATTTATTCCTGAAAATTTATGGTATATTAGTAATAGTGTAATAGTAAGATTATTGGAGGAAGAAGTAAATGGAGAATGATAGAGAAGAAATATTCTTAAATGAATTAGATTATATTAAAAGTGAAAGACTACAAAACGCTTGCGTTAAGTTAGTTAATTTATTACCAGATTACTTCTTTGAAGTAGCAGCTGCATCAACAGGTAAATACCATCCATCTTATGCTCAAGGAGAAGGTGGTTTATTAAGACACTCTAAAGCAGCTATGAGAATAGGTTTTGAATTACTAAGTAACCCATGTATTGGTAGTAAATATACTGATGATGAGAAAGACTTAATGTTAATTGGATTATTAGTACATGATGGATTAAAACTAGGTATGCCTAAAGAAAAATATACTAGATTTGATCATCCAATTCTAATGGCTAACTACATTAAAGAAAAGAAAGATGAATTAGAAGAATTATCAGATGATGAGATTACATTCCTAGGAGATGTAATTAAAACACATATGGGACCATGGACTAAAGACTATGATGGAAATGAAGTATTAGAACCACCAAAGACTAAATATCAAAATTTTGTCCATATGTGTGACTTTCTAGCTTCACGTAAATGTCTAGAAGTACCATTTGATGAAGAAAACAATATAAGTGCCTAAAAAGGCACTTTTTTGGTTGTTTAAATAACAAATGTTTGATATTATTAAATAGTAGTATATATTGAGATAGGAGATAGATATATATGGGTAAAATAATAGTAATAGAAGGAACAGATTGTTCTGGAAAAGAAACCCAATCGAAATTATTAGAAAAGAAGTTAAAAGAGGCTGGCCATAAATGTGTTCGCTTTGGATTTCCTAATTACGAATCTCCAACTGGTAAAATAGTAGGTGGAGCTTATCTAGGTAAACCAGAAATAGGAGAAAGTTATTTTAAAGAAGGAGCAGTAAACGTAGATCCACATGTAGTTTGTCTATACTATGCAGCAGATAGAAAATACAACATGACTGAAATCGAAAAATATTTAAAAGATGATTATTATGTAATTCTAGATAGATACACTACTAGTAATCTAGCTCATCAAGGAAGTAAAATTCATGATAAAGATGAAAGATTCAATATGTATCAGTGGATAGATAAGTTAGAGTATTGGTTATTAGGTCTTCCTAAACCAGATAAAACAATATTCTTACATATGCCATATGAAAAATCATCTGAATTAAAAAAGAATAGACAATTTCTTGATGAACATGAGAAGTCTCCAGAACATTTAAAACAAGCTGAAGAAGCATATATCGAATTATCAGAATTATACAACTGGGATAGAATAGAATGTGTTAAAGATGATGAGATTAGAACTATAGAAGATATCAATGAAGAAATTGTTGAGTTAGTTAAAACTCTATAACAATTTCTTTTTTTGGAGGAATTATGATTAAAGTAAATAATGTAAGTAAAGAGTTTACAAAAGAAGTAGCTAAAAATAAAAAAGAAAAGTTCTTAGCCGATAATAATATTTCATTTGAAGCAAAAGATGGACAAATACTAGGTATTCTAGGGCCAAACGGAGCAGGTAAGACAACATTACTTAGAATGATAGCTGGAATAATGGAACCAACTAGTGGATCTATTGAAATAGGTGGAATGACTTATGATAAAGATCCAATAGAAATAAAGAAGCAAATAGCATTTCTAAGTGGTAATACTAAATTATATAAAGATATCTCACCAGTAGAGTTATTAAAGATGTGTTGTGAGTTCTATGATGTACCAAAAGCTAAACAAGATGAAGAAATACAAAAAGTAATAGAAAGATTTGATATGCAAAAGTTTGCTCATCAAAGAATTGGCAATCTATCTACTGGACAAACTCAAAGAGTAGGTATCGCAAGATGTGTAGTACATAATCCTAAATACTATATCTTAGATGAAGCAACATCAGGATTAGATATCATCTCATCTCAAGTAATCTTAGATTTCATTAAAGAAGAAAGAGAAAGAGGTAAATGTATTCTTTATTCAACTCATTATATGGAAGAAGCAGAAAACATCTGCGATAACGTAGTATTAGTACATAAAGGAGAAGTATTAAAGATAGATACACCTACAAATATTATTAAAGACACTAATACAACAAACTTAAGAGATGCCTTCTTCGCAATGATTGGAGGTGTTCAAAATGACTAAGAACATCTGGATTACAATAAAAAAAGAATTACGTGGAATAATTCGTGATAAAAAATCATTATTAATGATGTTAGTAGGTCCAATAATGATTCCAGTATTTATCTTCTTAATGTCTAGTGTATATGATTCAATTATGGCAGAAGATACTGAAGATGAAACAATCAAAGTTGGAATTAACTATGAATTAAATGAAGTAGAAAAAAGTATTATAAAAGAATTAAACTTTGAAACAGTAGAGGAAGAATTAAAAGATTTAGAAAATGATTATAAAAAGAAAAATATAAGTGTATATATTACTAAAGAAGATAATGTATATACAATTCATAATAATCCTAATCTAGAAGACGATATGAAAGGTACTGCTTTAGCTACTACTTATCTAGAGCAATATAATACAGCTTTAGGTAATGAATACTTAGTACAACAAGGTATAGATATAGCTAAAGTATATAATAATATCACAATAGAAACAGATGAACTAAAAGGTAGTAGTACAATGATTAGTATGGTTATCTACATGGGACTTATGTTTGCTATGATGAGTGTATGTTTAACTGCTATCTATGGAGTTACTGATACAACAGCAGGAGAAAAAGAAAGAGGAACATTAGAAACACTTCTAACATTCCCAATGACAAGTGATGAACTAATTACAGGTAAGTTTTTAGCAATCACAATCTCATGTATTATTACTTCAATTTTAAGTGCCATACTACTAGTTGGAAGTATATCTATCGCAAGTAATATGTTTAATATATATAAAGATGTAACAATGAATCTAAATATTGGAACTATTTTAATAGCTTTAATAGTATTATTTAATGCCTCATTCTTTATAAGTGGTCTATGTATTGCTATAGCATCATTCTCAAAATCATATAAAGAAGCACAAAGCGCCTTAACACCAGTAAGTTTCTTAACAATGATTCCAATGTTTATGAATATCTTAGAAGTTAAATTAAATTATGCAATAGCATGTATTCCAATTGTATCTCAAACAATGCTATTAGATACTGCCATTAATTCAACATTTACAGGTAATAACTTAATGTATTTATTAATTTCTTTTGTAAGTACAATCATTTATTCAATTATCTTAGTAAAAGTAATTACAATGATGTATAAAAACGAAAAAGTATTATTTGGGTAAAAGAAAAGATCCTTAACGGATCTTTTTTATTGTTGTTTAAATTCTGGTGTTTGGAATGTGTTATCAGTAGAAGTTGCTGTACCATTAGCTTCACTAGGAGGTAAATCACTAGCAGGAACTTCATCTAATTCTTCAACTTCAAGTCCAAGTCTAGGAATTGCTTCAAGAACAGGAGCATTTGGATCAACTCCGTCACTTCCAACACCTAAGTTAGATACAACATTAGGTAGGTTAGTAACAACACCATTATTTGCAGCGGCAGCTGCTAAAGTATCTTGATCGATATTAACTGTTACGTTAACTACTGGTTGACCATTAGCATCAACAGCACCAACAGGGTCTAGACTTAAGTCTTGTCTTGCTTCTCTAATAGCAGCAGTTAATTCAGATTTATAATCATCACCATCATCATTTTCCATTTCAATAACACGATATACTTCCTCGAAGTTAGTGTCACCATTTAAGTTTTTGATTAAGGCATCTTGTAACATTGTAATAGTTTTATCAGTATAAACTAGTTTTCTTAATTCGTCTTTAGTTAATCCCTCTAAAGAGATAGCAGCACGAATTTCATCATCTAATTCTAGAACTTCTTGAATAGCAATACGTCCTTTATAACCTTTACGACAATGTTCACAACCATCAGGATTTGCATCCCAAATAGTTTCAACATCCATCTTCATAAAGTTACGGAATATCTTTTTCTCATATGGAGTAGTTTTTCTTTGAAATCTACATTTAGGACAAATAGCTTTTGCAAGTCTTTGAGAAATAATTCCAACCAATGCAGTTGATAATAAGTAACGTTCAACGTTCATATCCATTAAACGTTCAATAGTTGATAATGAGTTATTGGTGTGGATTGTAGATACAACTAAGTGACCAGTGATAGCGGCACGAACAGCGATTTGTGCAGTTTCAGAGTCACGAATTTCTCCGATAAGAATAACGTTCGGGTCCTGACGTAAGATAGAACGTAGGGCAGCAGCGAATGTCATACCAATTTCAGCATTAACTTGTACTTGATTGATACCTTGAATATTCATTTCTATTGGGTCTTCAACAGTAATTATGTTTGTTTCAGGTTTATTAAGACCTTGTAGAATAGAGTAAGTAGTTGTAGATTTACCAGATCCAGTAGCACCAGTAGTAAGAATAATACCATTTGGACATTCCATCATACGTTTTAGTTTTTTTAAGTTATCTGGATGGAAACCTAAGGAATCAATACCTTGTAATGATCTTGAATAGTCTAAGATACGGATAACGATCTTTTCACCTTCATTAAGTGGTAAACAAGACACACGCATATCCATATATGCATCACCAAACATACCTTTAATCGCACCATCTTGTGGTAGACGAGATTCAGTAATGTTCATGTTTGCTAATAATTTTAAACGAGTCGTTAAATTACGCTCATAAGCTTTCGGTATAAAAGAATAATCCTGTAGATCACCATCTACACGGAAACGAACCATCATTCCATCTTCGCGAGGATCGAAATGGATATCGGATGTACCTGCTTTATTTGCAGAAATGATAATATAGTCAGCAATTTGAGTGATTGGAGTCTTTACAAAATCAAAAGAAACCTTCAATGTTGACTTAGGTTTATTTGCAACTTGTCCCATCATTTCAACCCCTTTTGTCTACTTTCTATGGAATTTTACTATAATTTATTATATAATACTTTTATGAGAATAGCAAGGAGGCTACCCGAGAAAAATGAAAAATAAAAGACTAGATAATAGGGGATTCGTATTGGTAGAAACATTAATTGTTGCTGTTGCTGTTTCCGCTATTTTTGCAATGGTATTTAAGCACTTTTACCCCCTAATAGGTGAATACCAAAGAAGAGAAGATTATGACGATATAGATTCAAAATATGGCACTTATTGGATTAAAAGAATGATTCAAGATCAAGACTATAAATTTTCAGATCACTTTAATACAATGAATACTACACATAAATTTGGTTTCTTTAACTGTAAAGGATTTGACACTTCAGGTTTAGGTCCAACTTCAACAGAAAGAACAAGATTATTAGAAAAAAGAGAAATGTGCTACAAGATTATTGAAAGTCTTGAAGTAAGCTGTGATGATCAAAGTACAGCAGATGTAATAGAAAACTGCAGTAATCATGATGCACAACCACATATTTATATTACAAATTATAATCTTGAAGAATTTAAATCTGCCCTAGGAACATATGCCAGTACAACATCCGCAATTGGTTCAAATAATGCTGATAAATATAATATTTCACCAGCAGGTAATAAAACAGTATCTTCAGGTTTAAGAGAATATGTAAGATACTTGCCTAATTATAAATTTTCATCTCTAAATGGTGCTAATAAACGTGTTATAGTTGAATACTATAGACATAGATTTGATACACCATATGTAATGGGAGCAGGAGGAACATTTGATACAACTAAGTATGTTGCAGGTGACTCAGATGACTTCTTATCATTCGGAACAATCGAGGTGAAGAAATAATGAGAAAACTAAATAATAAAGGTATGACAACTGCAGAAATCTTAGTAAGCTTTATCTTAGTATCTCTTATTTCTGCTATTCTATATACAACAGTTTCCAACTACAATACACGTAGACAAATGGAAAGTTATAAATTACAAATTAATACATATAAAAATACATTAACTAAAGCAATACAAGATGATTTAATTAAAAATGGTGTAACTAACGCAGTTATAAAAAACGGTACAGAAACTATTAATGGTAAAGAAGTAGATACTTATACAATTAATATTGAATTGTTAGACCATACTACAAGAAGAATCTTTATTGGTAGAAGTCTTGCTGATGATTATTTTGTACAAGTAGAAGATCCTTCTAATCCGTGTGCTAGTATAACTGATAAAGATGATTTCTTTGAATTATATTATGGTACACCAACAAATAAGGATATTAATACAACAGATCCTAAAGCTGGTCTAGAACCATTCCAAATACCTGATTTTGGTTACTCAAAGAACCATACTCAATCCGAATTTTCTTCTTGTGGAGTAGGAGAACATATAATAAAAGACTTACGTGTAACAAACGTAAGAGTAAGTACTGAAAATAAAGTATTTAGTTTATTTATAGGTTTCTCACATACCCAATTAGGTACTAAATACGCTATTAATATAGTTTGCCCAATAAACTATACACCATAATACAAATAAAAGTATTTCTAATTCTACCAAATAAGAATGTAGAATACTTTATATCAGTATCACGAAGTATATCCGCCACTTGCATATGTATACTAATACTTCCAAAAGAAATAAATAAGAGAATAAGTATTTCTCTTATTTTTTTATTAATTAAAATACCAGTAGAAAATATTCCCTTAGTTAAATCAAATAAGCCATATATAATACAATATAAAATACTATTTAAATGTATATTTCTAATTATTATTTCCGCTATAGTATAAGAAAATAAACTAGTACCATATATCATAATAATAGTAAGAATTGAACTTTTAAAAGACTTACCAAAAGAGTCAATAAGACTCGTATCACAACTCTTAATATAAACTCTTTTAAAACTTATATTTCTATCAAATAACATTCCAATTAAAGAACTAATTATAAATACAATAAATAGCTTTAAACAAGAATATTTTGATATTAAATTACTAATACTACCAAATAAGAATAAAGGATTAGGATAATGACAATTACGTATTAAACACATAGCGTTATCTTTATCTAAATAATGATCTTTATATAAACTAACACTATATTTACTACTACTAGGAAAACCACTAATTAAACTAAGAATAAATACATATAGAGTAGGAGATACTATTTCTAATAAACCATAATCTATAAGCATAGAAGATATTGTAAATACAAATAATAAATAAGGAACTAGATTACGAATAAATAATTCTGAATAATTAATTATATTAGGTAAAACATAAGAAGAATCTATAAATAAGACAAATAAAAAAGTAATTAGACACAATAAGATAAATCTTTTCTTCATAAAAACCCCATTTCTTTGTTATAATGGTATAAGGTGAGACTATGAATAAAATACAAACAGTCCTAACAGAATATAAAGATTCGTTCCTAGATTTAGTACGTAACGAAATCAAATATTTAGTTAAATTACTAGCTATTGCTATGATATGCTTTGTACCTATGAATTATTATATTATTGTAGGTGGCGGTATCAGTGATATTGGTAGTCGTGTAAAAGTAGAAAATAGCTATAAAAGTAAAGGTAGCTTGAATATTAGTTATGTAAAAGAAACTCAAGGAATCTTTTTAACATATGCTTTAAGTTATGTAATGCCTAATTGGAAAAGATTACAAGCAGAAGATATGAAGTTTAATTCTACAGAATCAAATAAAGAAGTGGAATTCCGTAATTATTTAAACTTAGATGAATCATCTTCATCTGCACTTAAAGTAAGTTATGAAGCAGCAGGTAAAACAGTCAACTTAGTAAAATCACATATCTATGTTATTGGAATCTTAGAGAGTGCAACAGAGTGTGAACTTCAAGTAGGTGATGAGATTCTTGCTATGGATGGACAAGAAATGGAAATCCATGAATATGGTAAATATGTTCAAAGTAAGAATGTTAATGATGTTATAACAATTAAAGTATTAAGAAGAAATAAAGAAAAAGAAGTAAAAGCTAAAGTCTATTTAGATAAAGATACTCCATTAATTGGAATATATATGAATATCTTGAATGAATATGAGACTAATCCAAAAGCAACAATTAAGTTTAAGAAAAGTGAAAGTGGTCCATCAGGTGGTTTGATGACAGCACTATCACTATATAATCAATTAGTAAAAGAAGATATTACTCATGGTTTAAAAATAGCTGGAACAGGTACTATTGATGATGAAGGATATATTGGAGAAATAGGAGAAGTTAAATATAAGGTTTTAGGTGCTGTAGTAGGTGGAGCAGATGTCTTCCTAGTACCAGCAGGAGATAACTATAAAGATACAATGAAAGTTGTAAAGAAAGAAAAATTAAAGATAAAAGTTATCCCAGTAAAGACCTTTGATCAAGCATTAAAAGAGTTAGCTAAACTAAGTTAACTCTTTTCTTTTGACCAATTTTATGGTAAAATATACAACCGAAACCGAAAAAAGGGGAGATTTGCTATGGCAAAAAGAAATGGATATACAGATGATGTAGTTGCACTATATATGAAAGATTTAAAGAAAGCTCCAACTGCTGAAGAAGAAAAAAAGTATATTGAAAAAATTAAAAACGGTGATGAACAAGCAAAACAAGAATTTATTGAACGTAACTTAAGATTAGTAGTAAGCATAGCTAAAAGATATATAAATCAAGGTTTAGATTTCCAAGACTTAATTCAAGAAGGAAACATTGGTTTATTAAAAGCTTTAGATAACTTTGATCCAGAATTAGGTAATAAGTTTTCTACTTATGCAACATGCTGGATAATGCAAGGTATTACTAGAAGTTTAAATAATGATGCAGATGAAATAAGAAAACCAGTACATGTTAAAGAATCAATTAAAAAGATGTGTAAAAAAGAAGTAGAATTAAGAAATCTTTTAAACAGAGAACCAACATTAGAAGAAGTAGCTAATGAAATGCATATACCATTAGATAAAGCTACTTTACTAATGAAGTATAGAACTAAAATGACTAGTCTTGATAGTTTAATTACTCCAAATAATGATGATGAAAGAGAAGCTAATAAAAGTTCAATGAAAAACTTTGTAGAAGATGATAAATATAAACCAGATGTAGAATTAGAAGATAAAGAACTAAAACAATTAATTAAAAAGTTCTTAACTAAAGCTGGATTAACTGAAAGAGAAACAAGAGTGCTACTACAAAGAAATGGTTTTAAAAATAATAAAATCTATACATTAGAAGAAATAGGTACTAAAGAAAAAGTAACACGTGAACGTATTCGTCAAATAGAGAAGAAAGCCTTAGATAAATTAAGAAATTCTAAATATCGTAATATGTTTACAGATTATGTATCTATTAATAATAAAAAACAATTACCAAAAGAAAAAAAGATATAGTTAATACTATATTTTTTTGTTATAATTAATAATAGGGTGAGGCAATGTGAGAAAGGTATTGGCAAACATAATAGGTCTAGCTATTGTAGCTCTATTAGTAGTAGGTTTTAAAAGTTATGTTATATATTACTATGAACCAGTTGAAAATACGATTCACATTGGTTCTAAAGTAAATATTGAGTATGATAAATCTAAATCTAATCATAAGTTAGAAGCATTATCTTATTATTTAGATGAAACATACATAACTAAAGATTATGGAGAAACTTATACAAAAGTAATATCACAAGAAACTATTCAACCAGTAGAAACACCAGCAGAACAAACAGAAACCAAAGTAGAAGAAGAACCAACAGTAAAAGAAAACCAAACAGGTACAATTACTTTTGAAGTAAAACATGATATTGTAGAAAATATATGTATTGAAGAAAGTAAACTACAGAAAATAGATAAATATTTCTTAATGAAGTATTCTAAGTTAAATAATGAGATTGATCTAGTAAATTACTATATTAAAAATAAAGATACAGATTCTCAAGTAATAGATTTTATCTATCAAATAAAGACTAAATATCTATCAAGTATCTTCATAAAAGAAATGAATCTACAAAACGAAGTAAAAGAATTAGTAGGATTAGATGGATATCTAGTAAAAGATAAAACTAATACTAAAGCAGTTATCTTTAATAAAGGTAATAGTTATGAAGTAACTTTCTCAGAAGAATTTGCTGAAGAAGATATTGTTAAAATATTAAATACATTTGTTTTTGAATAGGCACATAAGTGTCTATTTTTTTTGCCCATAATTTCCCATAATTTTATCATATTTTCTCCACATTAATGTTTTATCATTAAAGTGTAAGGAGGGATGAATAATAAGGCTAAGAGAAACCTGAATGAAGCGAAAATATTAAAATTTTTGAATAAAAGAATACGTTATTAGAAAGGGAGGCGATGCCCATAAGGTTTTAAAGGTAAAAGATTCGTGATATACTAGGAAAAGGTGATAGATATGCACACAATATGCTTGGTAGAAGATGAAAAAGATTTATCGAATCTAGTTAGTTTATATTTAGAAAAAGCAGGGTATAAAGTAGTCCGCTTTGAAAATGGACAAGATGCTTTAGACTATATTGGAAATGAAGTCAGTCTTTGGATACTAGACATCATGCTTAAAGATGATATCTCAGGATATGATGTAATAAAAGCAATCCGAGAAAAAGATGAAAACGTGCCAGTAATATTTACTTCAGCACGAGATCAAGACTTGGATAAGATATTAGGTTTAGAACTAGGTAGTGATGATTATATTACTAAACCATATTCTTCTAAAGAATTAGTTCTAAGAGTAAACAAGATGATTAAAAGAGTATACAAAGAAACAACTAGTAACTGTATAAACCAAGATGGATACAGAATGGATTTAGATAAAAGAAAAGTATTTGAGGATGATCAAGAAATAAAAACAACAACCTTGGAATTCGATTTACTACTACTATTCTTTAAAAACAAGGACAAGTGCTTTTCAAGAGAAGAAATCCTAAAAGAAGTATGGGGACCAGACTATTTTGGTACTGATAGAGTAGTTGATGATTTAATAAGAAGAATTAGAAAGAAATGTCCAAAGTTAAATTTAAATGCCGTATATGGCTATGGGTATAGATTATCATGAAAATAATGGGAAAAATCAAGTTATCGTCCCAGCTACTATGGTTAGTTGGAATTGCATTTGTCTTATTATTTACCTCATTAGGGGTAGTCTTACCACAATTATTAATTCCCGTTGCGGAAGCAAATGTCTATAGTTATTTAAGAGAACCTCTTAAATACGTAGATTCTGATATGGACAATAAATTATTAAATCAAGAAGTAGTTTACCTATACGTAATGGACAAAAATGTTCTATATAGTGATAATATTGAAAGCATAATAAAGATAAAAGACCCAACTAAATTATTAAGATATACTAAAGAAAATTATGGTAAATTTGAATACCAGCATAAAACATATTACTACTACACATTAAATAATGGAGATATTACGAAGATTGCAATCTCCAATGATAATTATATTAATAAGACAAAAACAGCAATCTTAACTGTTATCTTTCCCCTAGTTCTAATAACATTTCTAGTAATCGGAATGATGCTAGTGCTATGGTCCTCAAGGATCGTAAAGAAAATAGAATTATTAAAAAATAAGATTGATAATATTGATAATCCAAAATTCAATCACAATATACATTTCACAACTGATGATGAAATGCGAGTTCTAGCGTTCGCATTAGAGGATATGAGACAAACTCTTATCCATCAAGAAGAATATAGAAATCAAATGTATCAAAATATCTCACATGATTTTAAAACACCTCTCACCGTTATAAAATCATATATCGAAGCAGTAGAAGATGACGTTGAAACTAAAGAAAAAGCATTCGAGGTCATTAAAGATCAGACAAACAAATTAGAAACAAAAGTACACTCACTTCTTTATTTAAACAAACTCGACTATTTGAAAGATCAAAAAATAGAAGTAACCAATGTTGATATGGACAGAATCATTAATTCCGAAGTAGAAAAGTTTAAGTTCCACAATAAGGAAATTAAATTTAGTGTAGATTTAGATAAAAAAGCTAAGTTTACTGGTACAACGGAACATTGGGAAACTATATTCGATAATCTACTAACAAATTTCATGAGATATGCAAAACAAGAGATTAAAATTACGACGAGACCTAACAAAATAATTCTTTATAATGATGGAGATAATATAGAAGAATCTCTCCTTGCTGGAATCTTTACTCCGTTCCGCAAGGGCATCAAAGGAGAGTTTGGCTTAGGATTATCAATTGTAAAAAAGACACTTCAATTAATGAATTACGATATAACAATTCGTAATGAAAAAAAAGGTGTTTCATTCATAATAACAAAGGGATCAAATTGATTCCTTTTTTTGTGTTATACAAAACGATATAATTGGTATAATATACAATAACGTTGTTATTGTTAAATATGAGTATGATAGTTGGGGCAATATATTATCTATTAAAGATGAAAATGATATTGATATATCATCAAATCCAAATCATATAGGAAACATAAATCCATTTAGATATAGAAGTTATTACTATGATGTAGAATAAAATTATAATATTTAATTGTTGCACCATTGCCTGCATAAAAATTACAAAAAAATAGCAGAAATTACTAAATTCTGTTATTTTTTTTATTACTCAATTTGTAATTTAAGATTAGCGGGAAATACGGATGATAACCAAGAGAATAAGAAGATAGATTTTTAACTCCATATAAAAATAAATCGTTATTATAATTAATATAATTAATTTTATTATTATTAATAGAAAGAATTTCGTTTTTAAAGACTAGGAAATATTGATCATCAAACATTAAAAATGTATAGGAAAAATTTTTAAAAGAAAAATCTCTTATTAATTTTTTATGTATAAACAAAACAGTAATTAACATATAGATACAATAAAAAAGTAGAGAAATTATAAATAAATTTAGCATATTTAGGAAAAAAATCAAAGCAATAAAAATTGGAAAAAACAAAAAAAAGAAAGAAAAGAAACAAAAAAAATAATGACAAAAATAGACCTGCGGAGAATAATAAAATTGTTTAACCAAATTACTACTTAGTGATATATTAGTTGTACTAACTCTAGAGTCATTCATATTTAATAAAGTGTTAAATAATAATTCAGATGTATCATCTTTTTTTATATTATGATAAGAATTAGATAGATAATCAAAAAATGAAATATTATCTTTAGATAAACCTTCTTTTGAAAATTTAAATACAAATCCTTTATAAGAAACACTATAAAGAAGATTATTGTTTTTAAAACTTCTTAAATCACAGTAATTAATTAAAAGAATACCATTTCTATGTGGAAGAACTAAATAAGAATCATAGAATAAAATTTCACATTTATAATGCAAATCGACCAATGTATATTTTGGTTTTGGCAAATTTGATTTAAATAATTTAATAAAATTATTATTGCTCATATTACCACCTCTTAATGGTATTATATCAAAATATAGTAAAAGATAACAAAAAAGGTGTTTCATTCATAATAACAAAGGGATCAAATTGATTCCTTTTTTTGT
>CAMJOB010000019.1 GCA_946407495.1 uncultured Bacillota bacterium
GGGAAATAATTTTAGCTGGGAAATATTCAGATCATTGCAAAAATAGATACATAGTTTTTATAAAAAAAAGAATTACTTAAATAATTAATTTATTTAGTTAAATGAAATTAACTATATTAGAAGATAGTTAATTAATAATTAATGCGTTCTGTTAATAAAAAATATAATACGAATATTGCGTAATTAATAATATAAGTAAGTAACGCTATTATTATAATTGAAATATTAAATAATTAACGCAAAAACTGTGGAAAAAATATTTATAAAAATAAATACGCATTATGTGTTAATAAAATAGCAAAAATGAACGCAATAACTTAATTGAAATTAATAAAAAAAGAAGCATTACGCTTCTTTTATTTATTCAGATACTTCTTCAGTAACTTCATCTTCTATTTCTTGAGATACAATAGCAGTTGAAGATACAATTTGATCATCTTTAAGATTAATTAATCTTAATCCTTGAGTTGCTCTCTTTAATACTGATACTTGAGATAATGGCATCTTCATAACGATTCCTGTATTAGTAATAATCATTAAATCATAACCTTCAACAGAATCAATTCTCTTAAGACTAGCCATTAAACCATTCTTTTCAGTAACATTATAAGCTTTAACTCCTTTGCTACCTCTATGAGTAAGTCTATATTCATCAATATCAGAAATCTTACCATAACCTTTTTCAGTAACGATTAGGATTAAGTCACCATGAGTAGTAACATCTGCACCAACTACGATACCACCATCTAGATCCATACCTTTAACTCCAGCAGCAGTTCTACCCATTACACGAACTTCATTTTCATCGAAGCGGCACATCTTACCATTGTTAGCACCGATTACTACAAAGTTTTCTCCACATGTCTTCTTGACACTGATTAACTCGTCATCGTCCTTTAATGATATAGCAATCTTACCACTCTTACGGATATTATCAAACTCACCTATTTCAGTTCTCTTAACAATACCTTGTTTAGTTACAAACATTAAGTATTTAGTAGTATCATCATCAGATTTAATATTTACTATCGAACTAATGTTCTCATCTTTTTCTAATTGTAATAAGTTAATTATTGGTAAACCTTTAGATTGTCTTGAGAATTCTGGAATCTCATAACCCTTAATACGATATACCTTACCCTTATTAGAGAAGAATAATACATAATCATGAGTCTTTAGAGATAACATAATATCCACAATATCTTCTTCATTTGTAGTCATACCCTTAACTCCAACACCACCACGGTTTTGAGTCTTATAAGTATCCATTCTTAATCTCTTAATATAACCATTCTTAGTGAATGTTAGAATTACATCTTCGTTAGGAATTAATGATTCATCTTCAATATAATCAATAGCAGTCATATCAATGTGAGTTCTTCTCTCATCTCCATAACGTTCTTTAATATCAAGAAGTTCTTCTTTAATTACTCCTAATATACGCTCATCGCTAGCTAGAATGGCTTTTAAGTCCTCTATTTGAACTAGTAAGTCATTTAATTCATTTTCTATCTTTTCACGCTCTAAGCCCGTTAAACGACGTAATTTCATTTCAAGGATGGCATTAGCTTGAATTTCAGTTAATTTGAAGTTATTCATTAATCCATCTCTAGCTTCTTCATCTGAATTAGCACCACGGATTAATTTAATAACAGCATCAATATTATCTAATGCAATCTTTAAACCTTCTAATATATGAACTCTTTCTTCACATTTTTGTAAATCAAAACGAGTTCTACGAATAATAATTTCTTTTTGGAATTCAATATACTTACGAATAATATCAATTAATCCTAAAGTCTTAGGAGTTCCTTGATCTAGCATTAAGAATATAATTCCATAAGTCTTTTGAAAATCAGTATGTTTATATAATTGATTTAAAATAACTTGAGCATTTGCATCTCTTTTTAAAGTAATAGTAATCTTAATACCATCTTTTAAATCAGAATGGTAATCTGAAATACCATCAATAGTTTTATTATGAACAAGTTCAGCTACTTTATTTTTAAGATCTAAAGTATTAACTCCATATGGTACTTCATCAATAACAATATATTGTTTGCCATTATCTTCTTCAATAGTAGCCTTACTACGAATAGTAATTGTTCCTCTACCTGTTTCATAAGCTTGTCTAATACCACTATTTCCTAAGATAATAGCACCTGTTGGAAAATCAGGTCCTTTAACATATTGCATCATTTCATCTAATGTAATATCAGGATTATCAATATAAGCAACACATCCATCAATAACTTCACCTAAGTTATGAGGAGGAATATTAGTTGCCATACCAACTGCAATACCAGTAGTTCCATTAACTAAAATGTTAGGAAATCTAGAAGGCAATACAGAAGGTTCTCTTTCACTTTCATCAAAGTTAGGAGTAAAATCAACTGTTTCTTTATTGATATTTCTTAATAATTCCAATGAAATCTTTGATAAACGAGATTCTGTATAACGCATTGCTGCTGCACCATAACCTTCAATATTACCAAAGTTTCCATGTCCATCAACTAACATATAACGATAAGAAAAGTCTTGAGCCATTCTTACCATTGCTTCATAGATTGAAGAGTCACCGTGTGGGTGAAATTTACCCATAACATCTCCAACTATTCTTGCACTCTTTTTATGAGGCTTATCTGGAGTATATCCAGAAGAATACATAGAATATAAAATTCTACGATGTACTGGCTTTAAACCATCTCTTAAATCTGGTAAAGCACGAGCTACAATAACACTCATAGAATACTCTAAGAAAGAATCTTCTACTTCTTTAACGATATTATTTTTTTCTAAACGATCCATACCTTACCTCCTAAATATCTAAGTTTTCAACATAAGTTGCATTAGTTTCAATAAATTCACGTCTAGGTTCAACTTCCTCACCCATTAATTTATTAAATACTTCATCAGCAGCTTGTGTATCCTCTACTGTTATTTGTCTTAAAATTCTCTTATGAATGTCCATTGTTGTCTCATTTAATTCCTCAGCATCCATCTCTCCTAAACCTTTCATACGAGCTATATCATATTTAGTATTAGGTGAAAGTCCAGCTAAGTACTCATCACGTTCTTGTTCATTTAAGACATATTTAATTGTTTTTCCATGTTTAATACAGAAAAGTGGAGGTTGAGCAGCATATACATGTCCTGCTTCAACTATAGGACGGAAGAAACGATAGAATAATGTTAAAAGTAATACACGAATGTGGCTACCATCAACATCAGCATCGGTCATGATAATTATTTTATGATAACGAAGTTTTGATAAATCAAATTCATCACCGATACCAGTACCAAATGCAGTAATAATAGTACGAATTTCTTCATTTCCTAATGCTCTATCAAGTCTAGCCTTCTCTACATTAAGAATCTTACCTCTTAAAGGAAGTATAGCTTGAGTCATTGAATTTCTACCTTTAATAGCAGATCCACCTGCTGAATCTCCCTCGACTAAGAAGATTTCACATTCAGTAGCATCTTTACTCTTACAATCAGATAATTTTCCATAGAAGTTAGTAATATCTAAATCACCTTTTCTTCTAGTTAACTCTCTTGCTCTTTTAGCAGCTACTCTTGCTCTACTTGCAGTCATTGCTTTATCAACAATAATTCTTGCTTGATCAGGGTTTTCCATTAAGAATCTTTCAAAAGCTTCTGAGAAAATATCGTTAGCTACCCTTCTAGCTTCAGCATTTCCAAGTTTAGTCTTTGTTTGTCCTTCAAATTGAGGATTTGGATGCTTAATAGAAATAATCATTGATAATCCTTCTTTAACATCATCTTGAGAAAGATTATCATCTTTTTCCTTTAATATATTAGCATTCTTAGCATAGTTATTTAATATACGAACTAATGCATTTCTAACTCCTTCTTCATGAGTTCCACCTTCAGGAGTGATGATATTATTAACAAATGAATAAATACTAGCATTATAAGTTTCGTTATATTGTAACGCTACTTCTAATTCAATATCATAAGTAGTTTCATTATCTTTAGGCCCTACTTTAACACTTTGTTGTCCTTCAACATAAACAATTGATTCATGAATAGGATGTTTAGTAGAATTAAGCATTTGAATATATTCAATAATTCCACCTTCATAATAAAAACTATCTTTCTTATCATCTACTCTTTCATCGTATAAAGATATTCTTAATCCTTTATTTAAGAAAGCTAACTCTCTTAAACGAGTTTTTAAAATATCATAATCATAAACTGTTGTTTCTGTGAATATTTCATCATCTGGTAAGAAATGTACTGTTGTACCAGTTCTATCTACATCACATTTATCAATTATTTTTAATTGATCTTCAGGTTTTCCACCTTTACTAAAACGTTGATAGTAAACATTTCCATTCTTATATACTCTTACTTCTAGCCAATCACTTAAAGCATTAACTACAGAAGCACCAACACCGTGAAGTCCTCCAGATACTTTGTATCCTCCTCCACCAAATTTACCACCAGCATGTAATACTGTATAAACTGTTTCTACTGTACTCTTACCAGTTTTTGGATGGATTTCAACAGGAATTCCACGACCATCATCTTTAACAGTAATACTATTGTCTTTACCAACAATAACTTCAATATGTTTACAATAACCTGCTAAAGCTTCATCAATTGCATTATCTACAATCTCCCAAACTAAATGGTGTAATCCACGAGATTCAGTACTACCAATATACATACCTGGACGTTTACGAACAGCTTCAAGCCCTTCCAAAACTTGTATCGCAGAGGCATCATATTCTTTTTCTACTTTTTCTTCCATTTAATTCCCTACTTTCTAACAATATTTGCATTCTTTACTTCGAAAATAAATGCATTTTCTAAATTCTTTTTATTAATATTCTTTAAATCTGTAGTAGTAACAACACTTTGAACATCAAAATTATGTATTAGATCTAATACTCTATTACGCTTTTTGATATCAAGTTCACTAAATATATCATCTAGTAATAATACTGGGTAAAACCCTGAATAATTCTTAAATATAGGTATCTCAGATAATTTAAAACATAGAATTGCAAGTTTTTGTTGTCCCTGAGATCCATATAATTTTAAATCATTACCTTGATAATCAAAGTAAAAATCATCTCTATGTGGACCATATAATGTCATTCCTTGTTGTAACTCTCTATAATAATTTTTACTTAACTTATCTCTAAAAGTTTCTTTAATAACCTCAGTATCATAATTATCAATCTCTATATTATTGATATATTTAACACTTAAACCACTATCTCCAGAAATGAAATGATAATTCTGATCAATATTTTCATTAATAAAATCAACATATTGTTTTCTCTCTTGATAAATAATAACAGCTTTATCAATCAGTTTTTCGGTAAGAATATCTAAATAAGTCTTATCAGCAATATTGTTGTTATATAGAATCTTTAAATATTCATTTCTAGTCTTTAAAATTTTATTATATTCATTATATGTATTAAGGTATGTTTTAGAAATTTGTGATAATTGTATATTTAACAAATTTCTACGGATATTAGGTGATCCTTTTACTATATCTAAATCATCAGGAGTAAATATAATAACGTTTAGATGAGATATATAATCCGCTACTTTTCGGATATTAGTCCTATTAATAGATAATTTCTTTTCTTCATCACTTAATTCAACCATTAATTTAGATATAATTTTATCTTTTTTAACTACTCCCTCAATCTTACACTTAGATTTACCAAACGTAATGATATTAGGATTGTTCTGTACCCTATGTGATTTAGTAAGGGCTAATATAATGATAGATTCTAAGATGTTAGTCTTTCCTTGTGCGTTATCCCCTACAAAAACATTCATATTTTCATGGAATTTCACAGAGGTACTAAGGTAGTTTCTAAAGTTCGTTAAAGTAATTTTTTCAATTTTCATAAATAATCGCTTAAAAGAAACATATAATCACCTATCCCCTAAACAAGTATTCCTATACATACAAGCACTATTATACCACTAACGGCGCTAAAAAGCACTAAAAAATAGCCATTAAGGCTATTTTTTTATAAAAAGTTATCGATTTTTTCGATTTCTGATAACGTAGTCTAATCTAGAGGCTCTAGAAACCTGATTTTCGATACTTCTAAAGGAACTTGGAACGATAATTTCTTTATCATTTAAGAACGTAATTTTAGTATTATTAGCGTCTACTTTTTCATATTTTTTTATTTGTTTTAAAGATATCCACACACAATCTGATGATAAAGGTGAAGTTGTAGGAAAAACTATAATATCAGTAGAATCATCTACAAGAATTGGTACTTTATATTCAGCACCTAATATATCTCTGGATCCTGCCTTTCTTCCTTCATAACTACTTCCAAAGTATAAGCAACTTGATTCCATTATCTGAAATGGTGTTTGTGATACTAAATAACGATCATCATCCTCAAATACAAGACTATTATTATCCTTATTGGGCATAATAGCTAATGTCCCCTTACTAATTTCATACTTCATATATAAATCCCCCCTGAAAACGGTTTTACCGCTTTCCAAATAAAGGATAACAAAAGAAAATGTCGAATAATGTCGATAATTGTCGAAAAATATAGAAAAAATAAAAAAGCCTTATTTTTCAAGGCTTTTTATTGTTTTTAATAAGTACGAATTGGTAAAACTAATTGAGTTAATGTTTCATCTTCAGTTGATTTAATTAAAATTGGTTTTACTTCTCCTACAAAATGAATATCCACAGAATCTGTTGAAAAACTTTTTAAAGCTTCCATCATATACTTAGCAGAGAAGGAAATCTTAATATCTTCTGAATTATTCTTAGTAATTGGCATTTTCTCTTCTACTCTACCAATTTCAGCAGAACTACTTCTTAATACTAACATATTACCATTAGTTTCTAATGTAACAATATTTTTCTCTTTATCACTAGTTAAGATACTAACACGATCAATTACATCATAGAAAGCATTTAATGATGTAGTAATAACTAAGAATGAATCATCTGGTAATAAATTAGAAGTATTTGGATATGTACCATTAATTAAACGAGATTCAAATTTAAGGTTTTCAGTCTTAAATAAGATCTTATTACTAAATACATGTAATTCAACTTCTTCATCATCATCAGTTAAAATCTTAGAAAATTCAATAATATTATGACTTGGAATAACTATATTATAGTTTTCTTCGCTTGGTTTATCTAATTTTAATACCTTACGAGATAAACGATAAGAGTCTGTAGCATTACATTCTAGTACATCCCCTACTATATTAAAGTTAATACCAGTTAATACAGGCTTACTTTCTTCATTAGAAGTAGCAAATGCAGTTTGATTAACAATATTCTTAATATCTCCTGCTTTAATATTAACTTTCTTCTTACTTTCTTCTAATCCTATATTAGGATATTCACTTTCACTAATACCATTTAAATTAAATTCACTATTTTCTGTGTAAATAAGTATTTTTAATTCATCAATAACTTCAATATTAATAAACTTATCTGGTAACTTACGTACTATATCTAATATATATTTACCTTGAATGATAATACTTCCTTCACTTTCAACAGTAAAATCATCTTCTTCTTTAGGTTCTATAGTAGTTTGAATAGTAATATCATTATCACTAGCAGTTAAAGTTAATTTCTTTTTCTTAAGTTCAAACTTAATACCAGCTAATACAGGAATTAAGTTCTTAGTAGATATTGCCTTTGAAACTTTATTTAAGGCATCTAGTAATAGTTCTTTTTTTATTGTTAATTTCATATATATATTCCTTCTTTCTTTTTATTATTATTTTTATTACTGTGGAAAATGTGGAAAACTATCTAAAAGTGTTATTTATCAATGAATATTTATCAACAATCATTGTGGATAACTTGTGGAATACCCTGTGTTTTTACACAACTCCGATATCTTTCTTTAATTTTTCAATAATATTAGCTAAATCTTTATTCACTTTTATCTCGTTTTCTATCTTTTCTACTGAGTGCATTACTGTGGAATGATCTTTTCCTCCAAATTCAATACCTATTCTTGGAAAAGACTCACTAGTCATTACTCTACAGAGGTACATTGCTATCTGTCTTGGAAAAGCAATATTACTACTTCTCTTTTTACTTCTTATATCTTCAACAGAGATTGAGAAATACTCAGATACTATCTTTTGTATTCGAGCTACATCATTTTTCTCTGTGATACCAGTACTAATCGTATCTTTCAATGCTTCCATAGCTAAATCTAAATCAATTTTAGCACTACCCATCATTGAAGAGTAAGCAACTAATCTTGTAATAGCACCCTCAAGTTGTCTAACATTAGTTCCTGTATTGGAAGCTATATATTCGATTACATCATCTGGAATATCATTTTCAAGTTTCTCAGCGGCTATTTTCTTACGAATGATAGCAGATCTTAATTCAAAGTCTGGAGGAAATATATTAACCTCTAATCCCCAATTAAACCTTGTTCTTAATCTATCTTCTAATACTTTTAAATCGTTTGGTGATCTATCAGAAGAAATAATAATTTGTTTACTATCATTATATAGATTATTAAATGTATGGAAAAATTCACTTTGTGTTTTAGTTGCTCCTCCAAGAAATTGAATATCGTCTATTAATAATACATCTATATTACGATACTTATTCTTAAAAAAATCAACATAGTTAAAGTTACTTTCATCATCATCTTTTCTATTAGTTCTAATAAAATCTTGAATAAATTGTTCACTTGTAACATATAATACTCTTTTATTAGAATGTGCTTGTATATAATTACCAATAGCATGCATCAAATGTGTCTTACCTAACCCACTCTCTCCATATAAGAACAATGGATTATACATTTTACCAGGATTCTCTGCTACTGATAAAGCTGCAGCATGTGCAAATTTGTTACTATTACCTACTACAAAGTTATCAAAAGAATAAATACTCTTTAAATTAGAATTAACTTGTGGAATATCTTTATTCTCTACTTCAGGAACATCTTCCCTACTCTCAGGTACTTCACTTTCAACTTCTTCTTCTAATAAGAATACTAATTCATAGTTACTACCAGTAAGTTTAATTAATTCATCCGATATTAAATCATTATAGTTATTAGCTAAATGTCTTTTATGCATTGGCATAGGTACAATAATATAAGCTTTACCATTATCCAATTTCAATAATTTTGTTTCCGAAAACCAGGTTTGATAAGCAAGAGACGATAATTCGGCTTTTTCTTTGATATCCGATAAAAAATTAGACCAAATTGAATCGTAATTCATCTCAATCATCTCCCCCATTAAATAAAGTACGCTTTCTAGTGTAACCGAAAAGTTTTAAAAAATAAATAGGTTTTTAAAAAAAATAATAATATGTGGAAAAGCCGGCTAAAAAACATTTATATATCAAGAAAGAACAACTATCTGTGGATAATCTTGTTAATTAAATTATACCAAAAAATAAGAAAAATTAAAATCCACAACTTTTCCACAAAATTGTCCACAAACAAAATCGTTGATATATATAGAAATACGGAGTTATCCACATTTTCCACAGTTTTTAATTAAACAGTGTTAATAACTGATATCCACACCCATGTGGAAACTGTGTATAAGTGTATATAACACTAAAAAGATAAAAATTAATTGACAAATCAAGGAAGTTCTTTATATAATAGGGTAGATTTATGTCTGGAGGTGGAGTAGATGAAAAGAACATATCAACCAAACAATCGTAAAAAAGCTAAAACTTTCGGCTTTTTCGCACGTAAAAAAACAAATATTTTAAATCGTCGTCGTCGTAAGGGACGTAAGAGTTTATGTAAATAAAATACCGCTGCTAAAACAGTGGTTTTTTACTCTTTGAATAATTTATAATAAGAGTAGGGTGATGATCTATGAGAAAGTTATATATCGTAAAAAGAAAAGAAGAATTTGATGAGATTATTAAAAAAGGTGAAGTTAAGAAAAGCGGTTGCTTTATTATATATTATAGAAAGAATAACTTACCTTATGACAGATATGGAATCTCAGTAGGGAAGAAGTTAGGAAATGCAGTATTCCGTAATGCATATAAGAGAAAAATACGATCAATCATCGATAATTACAAAAAAAACTATAATAATGGTGCAGATTATATTATAATATTAAGGAGAAGTGCAGTAGAAAGAACTTTCCAAGATATGGATTATGATTTCAACAAGTTAATGCACAGTATTAGGAAGGATAATTATCATGAATAAAAAGAAAATTTATCAAAAGTTCTTGATAGTTACTTTATTACTATTACTTACAACAGGATGTACTAAAACATTAACTGATAGTAATAAGAAAGCTGTAAAAAATGAAGTAACTGGTCAAAACTTAACAGAAAACATTCTTTGTCAGCCAACTAACAAAGAAACAGTAAAAACATATGAAAAGTACAAAGTAAATATTGATAAATTACCAAAATGTGAAGATTTTAAAATCACTACTGGTGGTTATGAAGGTTTATGGACAAGTATTTTTGTTAAACCATTAGCATATTTACTTATATTATTAGGAAAGAATATTGGAAACTACGCTGTTTCACTTATCATTGTAAGTTTATTAATTCGTTTAGCTGCTTTCCCAGTAACAAAGAAAACAGCATTACAATCTGAATTAATCAAGAAAGCACAACCAGAAATTGATAAAATTCAACGTAGATACAAAGGTAAAGAAGATCAAGAATCAATGATTAAACAAAATCAAGAAATGATGATGATCTACAAAAAATATAATATCAATCCAATGGCTGGATGCTTATTCGCAATGCTTCAATTACCTATATTTATAGCATTCTTTGAAGCAGTACAAAGAACACCAGCAATATTTGAAGGAAAATTCCTAGGATTACAATTAGGAACAACTCCAAGCGTTGGAATTGGTACTCCAACATTCTATGCTTATGCAATATTAATGTTATTAATAGCTGGATCTACTTTATATTCATTTAAAATGAATACAACAGGTAACATGCAAGATCAAAGTATGAAAATGATGCCAACGATGATGACTATTATGATTGTTATCACAGCAACAGTAATGCCATCAGCGTTAGGAATATATTGGGTTACATCTAATGCGTTTACAATTGTTCAAAATATTTTAGTGAAAAGGAGTAAGGAAGCAAATGGAAAAGCATAATTATAGTGGAAAAACAAAAGAAGAAGCAATATTAAATGCTACTGCAGATCTAAGAGAAGTAGAAAGCAATTTAATTATAAAAGAGGTTGGTAGTTCAAAAGGTGGTCTTTTCAAGAGTTCAAAAGTTGAAATTGAAGTAATTGAAAAGAGAGAAGTAGTAAAATACATCAAAGAATACCTAATCGGTCTTCTAAAACAATTAGGTTTCCAAGCTCAAGTAGAGTTAAAAACTAAAGAAGAAACACCATTATTCATGATTTATTCTGAAAATGATGGATTACTAATTGGAAAGAATGGTAAAAATCTAAAAGCTATCTCTTTCTACACAGGATTACATATTAATAAGGAATTAGGAAAGAACTTCCGTTTCTTAATAGATGTAAATGACTATAATAAAAAGAGAGAAAAGAGATTAGAAAGTTTAGCTAAGAGAACAGCAAAAGAAGTTGCAAAGACAAAGATTGAAGCAAAACTTGATCCAATGAACTCTTATGAAAGAAGAATTATTCATAACGCATTAACAAACTTCAAAAACGTTTATACAGAAAGCGAAGGAGAAGAACCAAACCGTTACGTAGTAATCAAACCAAAAGAAGATTAATTCTTCTTTTTTTTATTGTAAATATATGCTATAATATGTGCAGGAAAAAGGAGGGATACCATGAATGATACAATTTGCGCAATCGCTACAAGTCAAGGAGTAGGGGCAATTGCAATCATAAGAGTAAGTGGTGAAGAATCTATTTCTATAGTTAATAAGATATTTAAAGGTAAAGATTTAGAGCAAGTTGCTACTCATACAATTAATTATGGTCATATTGTAAATGATAATAATGAAGTAATTGATGAAGTATTAGTTTCAGTAATGAAAGCACCAAGAACATTCACTGCTGAAGATACAGTAGAAATAAATACTCATGGTGGTATTGCTCCAACTAATAAGGTACTTGAATTACTATTAGAATCAGGATGTCGTATGGCAGAACCAGGAGAATTTACTAAAAGAGCATTCTTAAATGGAAGAATTGACTTACTAGAAGCAGAAGCAGTAATGGATATGATTAATGCTAAGACTGATGTACAAAGAAAAATGGCTGCTAACCAAATAGGTGGTAAGACATCTAGTCTAATCAATGAACTAAGAGATGATATGGTACAAATCATATCTAATATTAATGTTAATATTGATTATCCAGAATATGATGATGTAGATATCATTACAAATGATGTATTAGTACCAAAAATAACTAAATTAAAAGATAAAATACTAAAAATATTAAAAGAATCTGAAAACGGTAAGATGATCAAAGAAGGTATTAAGACTTCTATAATTGGTAGACCAAATGTCGGAAAAAGTTCTTTATTAAATAACTTACTAGAAGAAGATAAAGCAATTGTTACTGATATTGCTGGTACAACAAGAGATATAGTAGAAGGACAAATCCGTATTAATGGTATTGTTTTAAACATGATTGATACAGCAGGTATCCGTGAAACAGAAGATAAAATAGAAGCAATCGGAGTAGAAAAAAGTAAAAAGATTATGGAAGAATCTGATTTAATTCTATTTATGTTAAATAATAATGAACCATTAACAGATGATATTAAAGAATTATTCACAAAGTTAGAAAACAAAAAGTATTTAGTTCTAATTAATAAAAATGACCTAGAAACAGTATTAAATAGGGAAGAACTAGATATTGATAAAGATAAAATAATAGATTTAAGTATCCTTGAAAACAAAGGAATAGATGAATTAAAGAATAAGATAGTTGAAATGTTCCATATGGATGAAATAGAAACTAAAGATCCTACTTACTTAAGTAATGCCAGAAGTATTAGTATTCTAAGAAATTGCTTAAAGAGAGTAGAGGATGTTGAATCAGCACTAGAAAATAATATGCCAATAGATATGATAGAGCTTGATATAAAGAATATTTGGGAAGAATTAGGAACAATCAATGGTTCTAGTTATGAAGATGAACTATTAGATGAAATGTTCTCAAGATTCTGTCTTGGAAAATAAGAAGGTGAGACAATGTATGAAATTATAGTAGTAGGTGGAGGTCACGCTGGATGTGAGGCAGCTCATGCTGCAGCAGTAAAAGGACATAAGACCTTACTAGTTACAAGTAATATTAAGAATATTGCTGATATGCCATGTAATCCACATATCGGTGGAAGTGCTAAAGGTATAGTAGTACGTGAAATCGATGCTCTAGGTGGAGTAATGGGAAAAGTAGCAGACAAAACACACCTTCAAATAAAAATGTTAAATAGTGCTAAAGGACCAGCAGTGCAATCTCTGAGAGCTCAAGGAGATAAGATTGCTTATCCTAAAGAAATGTTAAATGAATTAAATAGCTTAGAAAACTTAGAAATAAGAGAAGCTATGGTAGAAGATTTAATAGTAGAAGATAATAAAGTAAAAGGAATAATCTTAGAAGATGGAGAAAAAATAGAATCTCAAGCTGTAATTTTAACAACAGGTACATACTTAAAAGCAGATATACTAGTTGGAAATACTAGAACAAGACAAGGCCCACATGGAGAAAAGCCATCAAATCACTTAAGTGATAAATTAAAAGAATATGGATTTACTATTAAAAGATTAAAAACTGGTACTCCACAAAGAATTGATAGAAATTCTATTGATTTTAGTAAAACAAAAGTAGAACCAGGAGATGATAAGTACTTAACATTCAGTTTTGACTTAGAACCTCAATATAAAATAGAAGATCAAATACCATGTCATTTAACTTATACAACAGAAGAAACACACAGAATTATTCGTGAAAACTTAAATAAATCAAGTATGTATGGTGCATTAGATGATATCGAAGGAATAGGTCCAAGATATTGTCCATCAATAGAAGATAAGGTAGTTAGATTTTCTGATAAAGAAAGACACCAACTATTTATTGAACCTGAAAGTAGATATTATGATGATATGTACTTACAAGGATTCTCAACATCAATGCCACCAGAAGTACAAGAACAAATGGTACATTCATTACCAGGATTTGAAAATGCTAAGATTTTAAAATATGGATATGCTATTGAATATGATGCAATCTATCCAACACAATTAAAAAATTCATTAGAAACAAAAGTATTAGAAAATCTATTCACAGCAGGACAAATCAATGGAACAAGTGGTTATGAAGAAGCAGCTTGCCAAGGGTTAATGGCAGGAATCAATGCCTCTTTAAAACTAGAAGGAAGAGAACCATTAGTATTAAAAAGAAATGAAGCATACATTGGAGTATTAATAGATGACCTTATAACTAAAGGAATACGTGATCCATATAGATTACTAACATCACGTGCAGAATTCCGTCTATTACTACGTAGTGATAATGCTGATCAAAGATTAAGAAGATATGGTTATGATGTTGGATTAATAAGTAATGAACAACTAGAAAGATTAAATACTAAGGAAAGAGAAATCCAAGAATTACTAGAATGGACTAGAAATCAAAAACTAAAAGTAACAAAAGAAGTAGAAGAAGAATTTGTAAAAAGAAATTATCAAGTTCCAGCAGCTACTCTTACATATGAACAATTATTAAAACGTCCAGAAATAACAATAGAATTCCTAGAACAATTCGAGAAATTTCCATACAGTGATGAAATAAAAGAACAAGTAGAAATTTACTTAAAATATGAAGGTTATATTGCTAAGTCATACAAAGAAGCAGAAAAACTTCTAAAATTAGAGAAAAAGCAAATACCTGCAGATATTGATTACGATAAAGTAAGTAATATTGCTAGTGAAGCTAGACAAAAACTAAAAGAAGTAAGACCTACAACTATAGCTCAAGCTATTCGTATCAGTGGAGTTAACCCATCAGATATATCAATACTTTCAGTATATTTAAAAAGGGAGTATGGTAAAGATGAATAAAGAACTATTTATTGAAGAATTAAATAAATTAGGAATAACTCCTACAACAGAACAATTAAATCAATTAGAGAAGTTCTATGAACTACTAATAGATTGGAATAAAATGATTAATCTTACAAGAATCACTGAAAAAGAAGAAGTATATTTAAAACACTTCTATGATAGTTTAACTATTGTAAAAGTAATAGATCTATCAAAAGTAGATACTTTATGTGATATTGGTACAGGAGCAGGTTTTCCTGGAGTAGTACTTAAGATTATGTATCCTAATCTAAAAATAACTCTAGTAGATGCTCTACAAAAAAGAGTAAATTACTTAAATCAAATTATTAAATCACTAAAATTAACTGATATAGAAGCAATTCATGTACGTGGAGAAGACTTAAAAGAAAAATATGATGTAGTAACTTCACGTGCAGTAGCTAATATAGAAAAATTAGTTACATACACTATGCATCTAGTTAATGATAATGGTGTAATGATTGCTATGAAAGGTAATATTGAAGAAGAATTAACTAAAGAAGTACAACAAAAATTAGAGAAAAAGTACGTAATAAAAGAGATTAATAAGTTCTTTTTACCAATCGAAGAAAGTAATAGAAGTTTAGTAGTATTACAAAATAAGAAGTAGAAATACTTCTTTTTTCTTTACATAATAAGTAAAATTTAACAACGACTTTATATTGATAGAAAGATAAAAATAGTCTATAATGATAATATAGGGTAACTAAAGAATGAAAGTAGGGGATAATATGAACGAGAATTCAAAAGATGAAGTTGTATATTTATACTTAGATGACATCATCCCAAATCGTTTCCAACCAAGAGAAGTTTTTGATGAAAAGGCTTTAAAAGAACTAGCAGTATCAATTAGAGAACATGGAGTAATCCAACCAATTATTGTACGTAGTGTTAATGGAAAATACGAGATTATTGCCGGTGAAAGAAGATATAAAGCAACAGCATTAGCAGGATTAACAAAGATTCCAGCAATAATAAGAGATTTAGATGATAAAGAAAGTTCAAAAGTAGCATTACTAGAAAACTTACAAAGAAAGAATCTAAGCCCTATTGAAGAAGCAAGAACATTCCAAAAGATACTAGAAATAGATCAAATGACACAAGAAGAATTAGCTAAAACTATGGGTAAAAGCCAATCTTCTGTAGCAAATAAATTAAGATTATTATCACTTCCAGATGAAGTTCAAGAAGCTTTATTAAAAGAACAAATCTCTGAACGTCATGCAAGATGCTTACTAAACATTCCAGATGTTGCAAAACAAAAAGAAATGTTAAAGAAAGTAATCAATAATAAGATGAGTGTTCGTCTATTGGAAGATGAAATAAAACAAATGTATCCAAAAGAAGAACCTATTGAAGAAGAAGAAAACGATACAGTTTCATTAGAGACAAATTTTGTTAATAACAATATTCTAATGCCAACTACTCCAGTAGCTACTTCTAATGATGATTATGGAAAAATAAGAATTGCTCCTCCACAAGAAGGACCAATTGATGAAAATGCATCAGGAATACCTGAAATGAAACCAGAAACACTTCATGATACAAAAGATGATTTTATAAATTTTGGTGAAATTGATGATGAAGCAGAAAGAGAAGCTGCTGCTCCTACTCAATTAAATTTAGAGAGTAATGTTACACCAGTAGATGTTGCACAAATGAAACAACAAGCAAATGACTTACAATCACCATCACAAAGTGGTGGATTAGATTCAATGCTTAATATTGGTGGAAATACTGGTGGGCCCTCAATAGGAGCTTCCGTTGGTGGAAATAATAATAAGTTTATTTCTCCAGCTGAGAAGCTTGTAAATGAATCAGTTCAACCAGATCCAGATATTCCAACAAATGATTACTTTAAACCAGATGAGACATTAGGAAATGAGACTGAGAGTATTCCAAGAAACATCTTATCCGACTTAACAATAGAATCTGCTGGTTACACAGTTGATCATGCTAAGGAAAGTATTAAAGACTTAGTAGAAGACTTAAAAAGTCACGGAATAAAAGTAACGAGTGATGAAATGGATTTTGATACAACGTATCAAGTAATTATCAAAATAGAAAAATAACAAAAAACTTAGATATAAAAAACGTATCTAAGTTTTTTTATCTATAAAGTAGAAATTTACTTAAAATCATTTAAAAAAGTTTTTATAAATGGTACAATATTAGTTGAAAATGGAAAATGGGTGATTAGATGGGAAAGGTTATATCTTTAGTAAATCAAAAAGGTGGAGTTGGAAAGACTACCACTAGTATAAATCTTTCTGCATCATTAGCAGTATTAGGGAAAAAAACACTATTAATAGATTTGGATCCACAAGGAAATACAACTACTGGTGTAGGAATTAATAAAGGCGAAATAGAGAAAAGTGCATATGATGTTTTAATTGGAGAATGCGAAATTGAAGACGCTATGATTAAAACAAAATATAAAAATCTATACGTCTTACCAGCAACTATTAATTTAGCTGGATTAGATATTGAATTAATGGAGAAAAGTAGACAAGAAACAGGCTTCTCAAAAGGTGAACAACTTAAGAAACATATTGAAGCAGATAGAGAGTCTTTTGATTATATAATTATTGATTGTCCTCCATCTCTTGGTATTATTACAACAAATGCATTAACTGCATCTAACTCTGTAATAATCCCAGTACAATGTGAATTCTTCGCTCTAGAAGGAATTACACAATTATTAAAGACAATTATGTTAGCACAAAAGAACTTAAATCCAACATTAGATATTGAAGGAGTATTATTAACAATGCTTGATTCTAGAACTAATTTAGGATTCGAAGTAGTAGATGATATTCGTAAGTTCTTTAAAGAAAAAGTATACAATACAATCATTCCAAGACTTGTTAAACTTACAGAAGCTCCATCACATGGAGAACCAATTATCGTATATGATCCAAAAAGTAGAGGTTCAGAAGCCTATTTAAATTTAGCAAAGGAAGTGATTTCTAGAAATGGAAAATAATAATGAATCAACAACTAAGAGAAGAGCTCTAGGTAGAGGATTAGAAGAACTATTCTATAACGAACCTATTAATTACGAAAAAGTAGAAGAAAAGATTATTAATGAAACTCCAAAAGAAGAAATTGTTAATGTTAAACTTGAAGATTTAAGAAGCAATCCTTACCAACCTAGAAAGATATTTGATGAGGAAGCACTTGAGGAATTAGCATCTTCTATTAAAGAACATGGAGTATTCCAACCAATTATAGTTAAAAAGAGTATCAAAGGATATGAAATTATTGCTGGTGAACGAAGAGTTAAAGCTTCACAAATGGCAGGAAAAACTGATATTCCAGCAATTGTAAGAGATTTTGATGATACAGAGATGATGGAAATTGCTTTACTAGAAAACCTACAAAGAGAAAACTTAAGTGCAATTGAAGAATCTATGGCATATAAAAAATTACAAGATACTCTAGGATTAACTCAAGAACAATTAGCAACTCGTCTAGGTAAGAGTAGATCTCATATCACTAATATGTTAGGTCTATTAAACTTACCAGAATCAATTCAAAAAGAAGTTGGAGAAAAGAAAATTTCAATGGGACATGCTAGAGTTCTAAGTAAACTAGAAAATGAAGAACAACAAAAAGAACTAGCTTCAAAAATCATTGATGATGGACTAAGTGTAAGAGAATTAGAAGTTCTAACACAAGAACCAGATAAATATGAAAGAACACATAAAGTAAATAAAGCGTATAAAGGATCTAATGAATATAAATACTTACAAGAAGACCTATGTGAAAAACTAGGAACTAAAGTAAAAATTAAAAATAATAAATTAGAAATAAGCTTTGTAAATAGTAATGATTTAAACCGTATCTTAGAAATTCTACATATTGAAACAAAGTCATAAGAGGTAATTTATGATAGAAATAATGAATTATAAGATAAATTTATACTTAATAATTTCTCCAATTATATATATATTAGTAGCAGTAATTATATATAACATAATAAAGGGAATCTTAAAAAAGATATCTTCAAAGAGTCAAAAAAGAATAACTAGAGTAAATCAAAAACAAAGAATAGATACAATATTCAGTTTAGTAATAAGTATTATTAAATATATAATTGTAACTATTGTAGTTCTAGCAATTCTAGGAACATATGGAGTAAATGTTACATCTATCTTAGCAGGATTAGGTATTACAACTGCTATCATAGGTTTAGCATTCCAAGATCTAGCAAAAGACTTTATTGCGGGATTCTCAATTATTACAGAAGCACAATATGAAGTAGGAGATACAATTGAAGTAGATGGCTTCATGGGAGAAGTTGTTTACTTAGGATTAAAAACAACTCGTATTCGTAACTTCAAAGGAGCTACAAAGATTATTGCAAACCATCATATGGATAAGATAATTAATTATAGCTTACATAACTCTTTAGCAGTTGTAGATGTAGCTGTAGCTTATGAAGAAGATGCAGAAAAAGCAATTAAAGTTCTAGAAGAGTTATCTAAAGAACTAGAAGGAAATGTTCCTAATACTACAGGACCATTAAATGTTCTAGGTATTGTTGAATTAGATGATTCTTCAGTTAATATCCGTGTAACAATGGAAACTTCTTCAATGAAACACTATGAAGTTGAGAGAAGATTAAGAAAAGAAATAAAGAGGGCATTTGATAAGAATGGTATAAAAATACCATATCCACAAATCGAGGTGCATAATGGAAAATAACATAAAATACGACATAGGTACTAAAGTTGTAATGAAAAAACAACACCCTTGTGGAACCAACGAATGGGAAATAACAAGAGTAGGTGCTGATATAAAAATCAAATGTCTAAATTGTGGAAGAACAATTCTTATTCCTCGAGTAGAGTTCAATAAGAAACTAAAGAAAATACTTCCACAGGAAGGACAATAATATGAATGATAAACCAAAATTAAGATTAAAAAAGTTTTATTTTCATCCAATTACGATGTTTCTATTACTGATTGGCTTAGTAATATTATTAAGTGCTATACTATCAGGATTAGAAATGCAGGCAACATATAGTGTTGTTAATCGTAATACAAATGAATTAGATCAAACACTAGTGGCTGTAGAAAATATGCTAGGTTTTGATGGAATTAAATTCATGATAAGTAATGCTGCTAAAAACTTCCTGAGTTTTGGACCAGTAGTAAGCTTAATTATTTCATTAATAGGTATAAGTATTGCTGAAGCAACAGGAATGATTGAAACATTCTCTAAGAAATACTTAAAGAAACTAAATAAGAATGCTTTAACATTCTTAATAATCTTTATTGCAACAGTGTCATCACTTATTAATGATGTTGGATATGCAATATTAATACCATTAGTTGCATTAGTTTACTTTATAATTGGAAGAAACCCAATTCTAGGTATTGTAACTACCTTCTGTGGAGTTGCTTTTGGTTATGGAGTATCAATCTTCGTAGGATCTACAGAAGTAGCATTAATGGAATATACTAAAAATGCTGCTAGATTAATTGATGAAAATGCACATATTGCTTTAACTTCTAACTTAATATTTATAATAGTTGCATCTATAGTCTTATCAATTGTTGGAACACTAATAATTGAAAAGATTATTGCTCCAAAAATTGGTAAATACAAAAAAGAAGAAGAATTTGCAGCAACTGAACAATATAGAGCAATTAATCTTGAGGAAGAAGAACAAAAAAGAATTGAACAAGAAAAGAATGAGAAAAAAGGATTACAATTTGCTTTAATAGTATCAATCCTTGTACTAGGAGTATTTATTTACTCACTAATACCTAACTTACCTAAGTCAGGTATGTTACTAGATATGAATGAAACAACATACTTAAATCAATTATTTGGAGATAATTCTTATTTCCAAGATGGATTTACTTATATGATGTCATTATTCTTCGTATTAGCAGGTTTAGCATACGGAATTGGTGCTAAATCAATCAAGAATGATAAAGATTTAATAGAAAAATCTACTGCAAACCTTTCTAAGATAGGACAACCTCTTATATTAATGTTTGTAGTAGCACAATTCATTGCTATATTTAAGAAAACAAATATTGGTTTAATAATTACTGCATGGTTAGCAAACTTACTTCAAACTCTAAGTTTAAGTGGTATTCCACTAATCATAGTTACATTATTATTCATAGCTATAGCAAACTTCATTTATACAGGTTCTGCTAATAAATGGATGATATTTGCACCAGTAGTAGTACCAATGTTTATGCAATCAAATATATCTCCACAATTTGCTCA
>CAMJOB010000020.1 GCA_946407495.1 uncultured Bacillota bacterium
ATCCAGTTTGCAATATATTTTCTATTTCCTGTTGAACCCTTTTCAATAGTAATTGATTGCGGCGTTGATATATATGGTTCAAAACTAGTTGGTTTATCTACTTCAACTATCATTGGATATCGTATTTCATCATAATCTGTATTAGTCTTAATATAAGGCGCTCTTACCCCTGTTACATCTACAGGTTTAGTAAATGTGTATACTCCATTTCCGCCATTGATATCTCCTTTATTTTTGAATAAGCTAACATCTTTTATATAATAAGTTCCTGGTTCTAGCGTAAATAAAGTATCTGCAGCATCATCCCAAGTTCCTTTAAACCAAACATTAACTGGTGATGATTCAACTTCAGCTTCTATTTTTCCTTTTAATCTGTATGTTCCATCGCCATTTAAAATACACTGCATTCCTGATACGTATCCACCTTTGGCTGTAGACATATCTAATAAATTCTTACCACCTGTCCAACCAGTAAAAGTATATCCTTCTTTTGTTGGAGTTGGTATTGTAAATGTATCTGTTTCTTCATTATACGTTGTTGGTTGTCCTGTAATTGTTCCACCATCCAAATCATATTCTATATCATAATCTTTTACCCAATTAGCTTTATAATTCCTATTACCTGTTGAGTAATATGGAATATTAAGGTCTTTTTGTGGAGTTTCAATGTATGACTCAAATTTTGTTGGAGTTTGACCTTCCTCTATTTGGAACCAATACTCCCCAGTTTCCAATTTGCTTTGCACATCAAGGCTCATCATACTTTTAAAAAATGCAATTATTATATGTCCATTTTCGGTACTTTTTACAGTAATTGTATTACCGGCACTTGCCCCATTACTTATTGAAGTTATAGAATCATTAAAATCATCAGAAGCCTTCATTATTACATATTTTCCATTATCCGGCCTTAATGGTAGATTAGTCGATAGTGTGTAATAGGTATTTGGTTTAACATCAAATAATCCTCTTGCTCCACTTGTTGCAGATGTTGAACCTGTACCTAGGTGTTGATTATTATAAATATAATCGTAACTAAATATACTTTTACCACCAGTCCATCCAGTAAATGTATAACCTGTTTTTGTTGGATTTGGTATTATTTTAGTATTATTTAAACTATAAAACTCAGTTGGTGCATTTGTTATTTCTCCATCTTCCAGGTCATAATTAACACTATAGTGTACTTGTTCCCAATGCGCATAGTATGTTGTGTTTTCACTTGGCATAACTGTATTTGCATTTATTTCATTTCCCTCAATAGGATCATCATACCATCCTAAGAATGTCCAACCATCTCTATATGGTGTTGGAGCAATATTTTCTCCAATTGGTTGAGTTTCTGTTGCCTGATATTGTGGATAATCATTTTCATGATATTTATGAATTTGGTAGTTTCTTAAATAGAGTATCCTATTATCTCCTACTAATCCCCATGTATACATTGTGAATGCTTTATATTGATAATCATCTGCAGTAAATTCATGTTTATATTTATGCCATGATGTTGTTATGTCGAAAAGAATTCTTCCACCCTGTTCTGCTCCAATATTGCCAGTAAAATCTTTGTTTCCTTTTGCTTCAAATGTATATTCATATTTTTCTCCAACTTCCAATGGATGTCCACTTTTTGCTCCAAAGTAATAACCAAGAACTGTTCCTGTATCTGTTTCTTTTTTATTAGCTGTAACTGTTACCCCATGTTCATCAACTACTCCACTAATTGGAAATTGATCAATGTCAGAAGCTGTTCCACAGCATCTGGCATAAGTAAATGAATTATAATGATCATAAAATTCATCATTATCTAAATAATTATCGTCATATGTAATTGTATAGTCATATAAATGTCTTGCAAACTCAAATTTAAGTTTTAGTTTTGCATTATTAACTTGTCTTTTTAGTAACGATATTCTTGAATATCCGTTGCCTTCCTTAGCGACATTTTGTTTTGGGGTTTTTGTATGTGATAGTGTTGTTACAGTCTTAGTGCTTTCTTCTTGTGTTTCATCACAATTATAGCAATACATAACTTTGTCTTTGAGTAGTGTGTTTCCTATATAACCAGAGCCACCACCACCAGCAAAACAAGTTGAATTACCACCATAGTAACCACCACCACCGCCGGCTGCTCCATAGTAACCTTGGCCACCGCCTTGCCCAAATGTTCCAAATGCTTTACCAATTTCTCCAGCAGAAGATTGTTCTCCTCCGCTTGCTGAATATACCCCGCAATTAGCTCCTGCATTATTTTTTCCAGTTGTTCCTTTGTAGCCACCGCCATGTCCTGGAGTTCTAGTTGCTGCTTCACCATAGTACCACGATCCTGCTCCGCCACCTGATACAATTAAAATCGAACTTCTATTATTAAATAAATTTGATAATAACCCTGTTGCTGTGGCTATATGTGTTGCTCCACCTCCACCACATACTATTCTTTCAGAGTATCCAGAACTTCCTTGCCCACCACCATTGTATCCTCCTTCTACTGTCTTATCATCTTCTGTTAGTGTTTTACAAGCTCCTTGCCCTCCATTATTTATATAAATAATTTGATTTTTATTAAGTTTAATTGATCCAGTTGAATATCCTCCATATCCTCCATAATATGATTCATTTATAGTTCCCCCTTGTGCTCCCCAAGTTTCTAATTGATATATTCCGGTGTATGGTGCAGTAAATATTTGTTCTCCTCCAGTGTAATCAAAATTATATTCACTACCATCTTCTATTTTTCTTGTAAGAGTTATTTTGACGTATCCATTACCTTCTTTAGCGTAATTTGCTGTTGGATTTTGAGAATGATTATCTGTTGTTATAGTTTTTGTTTCAGTAGCTGTAGATTCTGTACATTGGTAACAATACATTGCTTTATTAGTTAAGTTAGTGTTTCCAATATAACCAGATCCGCCACCAGCTCCTGCATTGTCACTAGAACCACTTCCTCCATACCATCCAGCTCCACCTCCGGCACCTCCAGGAGAAAGAATTGCACTCTTTCCACCTTTTCCGAAAGTTCCGCTTTCTGTATCTGTTTGAGTTCCTCCTTGTGTCTGATTACCACCATGGCCTATTTTATGGTTTGCAGATGTGTATCCATCGTTGCCTTGAATTCCACCACCATCTCCACCAATTCCATGTTGTGGTCCTGCTCCCTTTATTCTATTCCAAAGAACTCCACCGCCTCCGGCACCAGCTACTATGATTACATGATTTTTATTGTTTTCTAATTCTTCTAATTTTCCTCTTACAGTAGCTATATGTGTAGCTCCTCCTCCAGAACCATTATAACCTTCACTGTTTTGGTCACCATTATATTTAGCATCTCCACCACCGTTGTAACCTCCAATAGCAAATGTTTTTTCAGTCATTCTTACTCTATTTCCTTGTCCACCAACATTGATGTAGATTGCTTGATTCTTTCTTAAATGAATAGTTCCTTTTGAGTATGCTCCATATCCTCCACGATCATCTGCAGTTGCATTACCCCCTTGGGCTCCCCATACTTCTAGAGTGTAATCGCCATCAAATGGAACAATAAATTCTTGTTCATCACCTGTATAATCAAATGTATATGTTTTAGTTTCGTATACATCTTCTTCCTCTGTAATTGTTTTATTATTAGTAAATTTAATAGTAAATGTAGTTGTTGAATTTTTTGGAATAATTGTATTTTGATTAACTCCAATTATTTGATATGAAACATCCTCATTTGTGAATGATTCTTCTATAATATCTGTTATATCGTAATCATATGGATAAGTATTTTGAATAGATACTTGATATGTAACAGATGAATTTTGTTTAGGTAGATTTGCATCCATTGTAATCTCATTTTTATTAAATTCTGGGTCCATTGTTTCGTAACCATCATATTCGGTATCTAGTAGATGAATATCTACTATACGGATTGCTTCATCAACTCTTACGTAAGCTTTACCGTTGATGAATAGGTTCGTATTGAATGATGCGAATGTTACAGTGATAAACATGAATAAAACAAATATAGAAAGCTTACGATTCCATTTAAATTTCATGCTTATCACCTACCTTTTTTGTCTATTTTTACTCATCTTATATTATATCAAATTTGTATATATATTTGGTGATTTTAAGCAAAAAAAAAGTCTCTTTTTTAAGAGACTTATTCTTCTAATCCTCGTTTTATTTTTTTATCAACAAAACCTATAATTGTACACTCTACTGCTTGAATAGCTAAAGTTGTGAAATAACCTACCCAATAACTATCAGTAATTACTGCTTTTATATCAAGTACTGTGTATAACATGTAATAAACTACTAAAGCAAATATGTAATTTAATATTATAAGTATTACTGGTTGGGTTGTGTTTTGTAGTAAGAAATAATAGATAAATAAATTAACTATTTGACTTGCGACATAAGCACCTAATTCAGCATACAAAGTATTAAATCTAATTGTTATACCTACACCAATGCTCATTACAATTACAAATGATGTCATCGCAACTGCGGAAAGACAAATTGCAGATACTGCTTTAGCATAATTAAATTTCTTTGTAATATAATTTGTTAATAAATATATTAATGGAAGTAAAAATAATGAATATGTTAGATCTACTCCATTTATATGAAACGTATATGTTTTTAATGATTCTGTTAATATTACTAGCGTACTTAATAGTAAAGTATATAACCAACTATCTTGAACCACCATTTTATTCTTTTCCATAACACTCTTCCTCTACTATAACATTATTATATTATTGTTTTAAGAAAAAGAAAAGATATAAAAAAAAGAATGATTACTCATTCTTTAATTTTTGAATTATACTTTCAATATGGTTTCCATATTCGATTGATGTATCATATACGAATTTTAATTCTGGAGTATGTCTTACATCTACACGAGATGCAAGTTCTGTTCTTAAGAAAGGAGCAGCTTTTTTTAATTTTTCTTCTATTAAATCTTTTTTATCTTCTTCTAGTATTGTGTAATATACTTTTGCGAATGATAAATCAGATGTTGTATCTACTCCAGTTATTGTGACTAGTTTTAAATCTTGATCTTTTGCTTCTCTTAATAGAGCAATTGATAATTGTTCTTGAAAAGCATGATTTAATCTTTCTATTTTTAAATTAGCCATATTATCTCTTTATTTCTACTAGTTCGTATACTTCGATTACATCATTTTCTTTATAGTCTTGGCAGTTTTCTAAAGTTAAACCACAATCCATGTTGTTTTTAACTTCTTTAACTTGATCTTTTTCATGTTGTAAAGTTTTAATTGATCCATTATAAACTACTACATCATCACGAATAATTCTTGCTTTAGAACCATTTTTAACAGTACCTGAAGTTACGTGACATCCAGCAATTAAACCTACTTTAGAGAATTTGAAGATTTGTCTGATTTCTAGTGTACCAGTTACTTTTTCTTCATATTCAGGTTCAAGCATACCCTTCATTGCAGCTTCCATTTCTTCTACTGCTTTATAGATGATGTCATATGTTTTAATTGTAATTCCATATTGTTTTGCAGTTTCCATAGTTTTAACATTACCACGAACGTTAAATCCAATGATAATTGCATTTGATGCAGAAGCTAGTACAACATCACTTTCAGTGATAGCACCAACAGCTCCACGAATTACTGTTACTTTAACACCTTCAACATCGATTTTTTCTAAAGCATTCTTAACTGCTTCTAATGAACCATTTACGTCTGCTTTAAGTACAACTTTGATTTCTTTTACACCTTCTTGGATTCTTCCAAATAGGTCTTCTAATGACATTCCACTGAAGTTAGAATCTTGTTCTTTATTTCTTAGTGCTCTTTCTTCAGCGATTTGTTTAGCTTGTTTTTCAGATTCAAATGCCATGAATTTATCTCCAGCACTTGGAACTTCTGATAATCCTGTAACTTCAACTGGTGTTGCAGGTGAAGCTTCAACAATATTTTGTCCTAAATCGTTCTTTAATGTTCTTACTTTACCATAATAGTTTCCAACTACGATTGGGTCTCCAATACGTAATGTACCATTTTGGATTAATAATGTAGCAGTAGAACCTGTCTTATCATCTTTCTTAGATTCAATAACAGCTCCTGATGCATAACGATTTGGATTTGCTTTATATTCTTGCATTTCAGCAATTAATAAAATGTTTTCTAATAATTCTGGAACACCTTGTCCAGTCTTAGCAGAAATCTTAGTAGTTACAATATCTCCACCCCATTCTTCTGGAGTAAGACCATTTTCTACTAATCCTGTCATAATTCTTTCAATATTTGCTTCTGGTTTATCAATCTTGTTAATAGCAACTAAGATTGGAACACCAGCTGCTTTAGCGTGGTCAATTGCTTCTTTTGTTTGAGGCATTACACCATCATCTGCAGCAACAATAATAATTACGATATCTGTAATTGATGCTCCTCTGGCACGCATTTCTGTAAATGCAGCATGTCCTGGAGTATCGATAAATGTAATTTTCTTTCCATTAACATTAACTGAGTATGCACCAATTGCTTGAGTGATACCACCAGCTTCTCCAGATACTACACTAGAGTTTCTAATATAGTCTAGTAATGTAGTTTTACCATGATCTACGTGACCCATGATTGTTACTACTGGAGGTCTTTCAACTAAATCTTCTGGTCTATCTTCAATTTCTAGACTTTCGAAATTAGAGATATCAGCAGTTTCTTCTTTCTTTAATACTTTATCAAAGTCTGCTACTACTACTTCTGCAGTATCATAATCTATACTTTGATTGATATTAGCCATTGTACCTAGCATCATTAATTTCTTAACTAATTCTACTGGAGCAACCTCTAATAAATTAGCTAAATCAGTAACTGTCATACCCTCTTTATAAAGAATAACATTCTCATCTTGAGGAGCCTCATTACTTTGTAATTTTTCACGATGTTTGTACATCTTTTTTCTTTCTTTTAAGAAATTCTTATTGTTTACTTTATTAGTTGTTGTTTCACTTCTTTTATTAGATTTTTTAACTCTTTCAAAAGAAGTTTCATTTTCTAAATCAAATTTTGTATCTTGAGCTAATTCTTCTGCTTTATCTTCAACTTCTTCATCATCATATTCATCTTCATAATCATCATCTGTTGTTTCTTCATTATCTTCTTCTGAAGTTAATTCTGATGAAGCATTATCTAACTCAACGATTTCTAAATCTTCTAATAGAGTGTTTTCGTCTTCGTAGTTAATACCTAACTTATCACATAATGCTCTGACTTCTTCAACTGTTAATCCAACGTCTTCTGCATATTCCTTTATACTCATCATAAAGACTCACCTCACTTTTCTTATTTTTCGATAGCTTTTCGAATTTCTTCATAGACGCTATCGTCTATTTTGATTTCTAGTTTCTTCTCTAGGACGTTTCCTTTTTTGGCTCTTTCTAGTACTTCTATATCTTTTTTAATATATGCACCTCTACCATTAATTTTCCCAGTTTCATCTACTAGAACTTCTCCTTCTTTTGTTCTTACAATTCTTAATAACTCTTGTTTAGGAAGTTGTTCTTTTGTAATTACACAGGTTCTTAAAGGTATTTTTCTTGTTTTCATTTTAACACCTTCTTTTATCTAAAATTAATACCTGCTTCTCTTGCTTGTTCACTTGTTTTAATATCAATCTTGTAATCAGTTAAACGATGTGCAAGACGAGCATTTTGTCCTTTTTTACCAATTGCTAATGAGAAGTTATCTCCATCAGCAATTACCATTGCTTCTTTCTTCTTAGGATCAGTGATTGCTACTGTTAATTCTTTAGCTGGAGATAATGCATTTTCAATAAATACAGCTGGATCGCTATCATATTTAACTACATCTAGTTTTTCTCCGTGTAATTCTTCAATGATTCTAGCAATTCTTGAACCTTTTTCACCAATACATGCACCAATTGGATCTACATTATTGTTTTCAGAATATACTGCAACTTTACTTCTGTTTCCAGCATCTCTTGCTACTGAGTAAATTAATACTGTACCATCATTGATTTCTGGAATTTCAAGTTCGAATAATCTTTTAACAAAACCATAATGAGTTCTACTTAATAGAATTGTCATGTTCTTGTTTTCTTTTTTCTTCTTATCTTTATTTTCTTCTGTTACTTCGCCAGATTTATCTCCTGGAAGAATAATTTTACTTACGTAAACTTTGATTTGTGAACCCATCACAATCTTTTCTCCTGGGATAATATCTTTCTTTGGTAAGATACCATTTGTTCTACCTAAATCAATAAAGTAGTTATCAGTATCTTCTAGAGCAACTGTACCAATTAATAATTCATCTTCTTTATCTCCGAATTCATCAACGATACTTTGTCTTTCAGCCTCTCTAATTTTTTGTACTACTACTTGTTTAGCAGTTGAAGCAGCTACTCTACCAAAGTCTTTTGGAGTTACTTCTGTATCAATAGTATCTCCAATTTCTAATGTCTTATCTAATTTTTTAGCTTCACTTAACTTGATTTCAGTTTCTGGATTAAAGAATGAGATTTTTTCTTCTTCCTCTTCTGTTAATTCATCCTCTTCTTCATCATCGTCTGTATAATGTTCGAATAAGTAATCTTCATACTCTTCTTTAGTCATCTTATCATCTTCAACTACAGTTAAGAATGAATATACTTTGATTTCTCCTGTTGCACGATCAAATAAAACTTTAACATTTGTTTTTGAATTAAAATTCTTTTTATATGCAGATGTTAGTGCTAATTCCATAGCTTCATATACTACTTCTGGATCAATATCTTTTTCTTTTACGATATTATCTAAAGCTTTTTTAAATTCTTTACTATTCATCTTCGTTTGCTCCCTTCTCATTTGAGTAGATATCTAATTCATCAATATCTCCTAGAACTTCTTCATGTTCATCCATAATTTTGTTAATGATTCTTGATGCTTCAGTAATCTTATTTAAATCAATTACTTCTTCACTATCAAGAACAATGTTAAATACTTTTTTTCCTTCTACTTCTTCAGTAAAAGCATCAAAAACATAAACATTTAAGTCTTTTATTTGTTCGTCTACAAGTTGTGAAACTGTTTCTTTCAACTTGGACCACCTCCTAAACAACAAAGAGTGGGACATTATGTTCCCACTCCTTTCTGCAATTCATTATAACACAAAATTCTTTTTTTACAAAGAAAAAATCGAGATTTTTTATGTTTTATCTCGATTTTTCTAACGTTTTTTGTGATTTTTGTTCATTAAACTCTTGTTTAGTTATAAAATTAGGTACTTTTAACTCATCTTCCATAATTACAAAGTTACCATCCATTTCATATAACTTATCACTGTTTAACTCTAAAATCGTACCTACTGTTGTGTTATGTTTCTCTGCAAAATCATACACACTATCAGTTCCAATAGATTCTTTAGTAGTATAAAGATCTAAGTCTTCTTTAGTTACAGTATATGGTATTTTTAATGTTTCACCAGCAATTATTCTACTTGTATCTAAATGATTATATTCTTGAATCTTTTCTACAGATACACCTGTTTCTTGTGCTAAATCATATAATGTATCTCCAGGTACTATTTCATATTTACGGATTAATTCATATGTTAACTTATCTTCTTGTACCATTGTTTGTACTTCTTGTTGTACTGGTACTTCTACTTCTGGTTGTACAGTTTCATTTTTATTACCTATCATGTTAACACCAACTACTATCATAATAGCGGCACCAATCATTTTACGGTTTCTTATTACGTATTTAGGTACTGTATCTTTACCAATATAACTAAACTTATGTAATTGGTATAAGAATTCAGCAGCTACATGGAAAGATCCTCTTTTAATACCCTTAGTGAATTTGTTTTTAGAATCTTCATAATCTTCTCTAATATATTCATCAAATTCAATATGACGTCTTTTAAATGGATTATTCTTTTCATGTCTACGTACTTGTTTATAAGCCTCTTTAATATCATGACCTAAAGAAGATTTCTTAGTTTTCTCTTTTTTCTTAGCTTGTTCTTCTTGTTGTTTTTTTGCTTCTTCTTGTTTTCTAAATTCTTCTTGTCTTGCTTCTTCAGCTTTTCTTTTTTCTTCTTTTTCTTTTTCTTGTTTTGATTTAAATTTCATGTACTTAATAAAATATTCATCACAAGATTGTTGATCTTTTAATATTTCATATGCTTCATTTACTTTTTTCATAGCATCTTCTGGAATATCTTTATTAACATCCGGATGATATTTTTTAGCACATTTACGATAAGCTTTTCTAATAGTTTCTAAATCCGTAGTAGGTTCTATACCTAATATCACATAGTAATCTATAAATTTACTCATAACCGTCTCCCCTTTTTAAGACTTGCTAATTATATCATATTTTGCTTTAAAAGTCAAAAAAAAGAGGCTTTTGCCTCTTATTAAAAGTTCTTCCAAGTCTTTAATTCTTTTCCATCTACTTCATATATTCCAAGTAATTTGTCATTATTAAATAACATTACTTTATCTTTTATATTCCATTCATTTTCTAGTCTTCTACCATTTTTAATAGAAGCTAATAATTTTTGATCATTTATTACTACTTTTGGATAATCTAATACATCTTCTATTTTATATGGAGTATAATTACCTTTACTTATCTCTTCTAATGTAGATGCTTGTTTTAATGTAACTTTCCCTTGTTTAGTACGTAGTAACATACACATAGTAGCACCTACTCCTAAGTCCTGTCCTATATCGTCAATTAAACTTCTAATATAAGTTCCTTTAGATACTAAAGTACGGAAAGTAAATGTATCTTTTGTTTGATCTAATACTTCTATTTCTTTTATATGTACTTCTCTTTTTGGTAAATCTACTTTCTTTTCTTGTCTTGCATAATCATATAGTTTTTTACCATCTATTTTAACTGCAGAATAAAGTGGTACTTCTTGCATATATGTCTTTTTATATGACTCTACAACTTCTTTTATTGGTAGATTGTCTGGTACTTCTTTTTCTTCTATTACTTGTCCATCTGTATCTCTAGTATCAGTACGTATTCCTAGTCTTACACCAGCTAAATATTCTTTTTCTTGGGCAGTTAATAGTTCAACTATTTTAGTAGCTTTACCTACCGCAACAATTAATACTCCTTGTGCCATAGGATCTAAGGTACCTGTATGTCCTACTCTCTTTATTCCAAATAGTTTACTAATATCACTTACAACATTAAATGAAGTCATATTAGATTCTTTATTTACTACTACTATTTCACTATAATTCTCTAAATAATCTTCTAAAGATAAGTTATTTTCAATTAGTTTATTCGCAATAAAAGTTCCTACACAACGTATTCTATTATTACCTCTTTTAATAAATCCAAAGTCTTTTAAATAGTTTGTTATATCTTCAGTAGTTTCTATTTCTAAAACCATACCTGTATCTATTTCATCTGTGTAATCTCCATTATATGGAAAGGCATATCCTCCTGTTACGCATATATCTATACCTTTTTCTTTTAAGAAAGATTTCATATCTAGATAATTTTTATATGTGTTTGATTCTACCAATAATTCTTTATCATTATTAGTAAACAATGGTTCAAAACTGGTATTTTTATAATAACTTTCTTTTAATGGATGTTCTTTATCTACTAATATTGTTGTTCTCATTAGTACCTCCTAATAAGTCCTTACTGGCTTTTAATATATTATCATTTAATTCTTTTACATGTGGATAATCTACTAAGTTACCTAAGTAATAAACTATGTCGTATATTAAGAAACGTTCTTTTAGATATGGATTAGTAAATAGATCAGGATAATACTTTTTCATATATTCCATGATATGTTCATAATCTTCTTTTTTAGTATACTTTTCAGTTTCTTCAGATGCGTATTTAGCGGGATTACGTACCATACGATATAGAATATCTAATTCGAAATCTAATGGACCATAGATAGCTCTTTCAAAATCTAATATTTTTATTTGTCCATTATTATAGAAAATATTATCGAAATGTAGATCGTTATGTAAGAATGAAAATTCATTATTATCTATTAGGTATTTATCAAATTCTTCATAAGCACTTTCTATTATTTCTTGTTCACTTGTAGTAAATAAATCTTTTGTTTTCGAATAGTATTTTGTGAATAAGTCTTTTTGATATTGTAACCAATCGTATGGCTCTTTTTTCTCATAATGGAAACCTTTTAATGCAGTACATAATTGTTTTATTATGTCTTCTCTTTCATCTTCACTTAGAGTATGCCATACATTGTATAAAGATACTCCTTCTACTTTTTCTAATACTTCATAGTAATATGGAATATCTATTTTAGAAGTATCCCCTAAGATAAACTTAGGTATATATGGATTATCTAGATTATTATTATAAAAGTTTATTTCATTATTAAAACTAGATTCATTATTTATATCAGTACATATTTTTAAGATATATTTATTGTTTATATTATAAAGAGTATTAGTAAAACCAACATTAATCTTATTAATTATTGGATTATTACCAAATATATTACTATATTTATTTACTAAGTCTTTTATAAGATTTTCCATAGTATCATCTCCAGTTTTATTTTACTATAAAAATAATTAATACAAAATAAAAAAGTATCTTTCGATACTTTTTATATTACTTTGTATTCTTAGTTGGGATTAATGCTTTTACATAGATAGCTAAACCAAAGCATACTGTGATTAATCCAATTAATCCACCAATTACTGGGATCATTCTACCTACATATAAAGCTAAAATAGTTAAAGCCATAATTCCATATTCATTTTTAACTTTATCTTTTAAGAACCAATTACCTAAATAATAAGCAGTTGGAATTGCAGATAAGTAGATCATTACTCCATATAGTATTAATGAAAGTATTACTATAGGGAATGGAATCATTAAAGCCATAATTGAGATTAATAAACCAATTGTTGCGCATACTGGAATAGCGAATAATTCTATTAATCCAAAGATAGAATATTTAGTTAAGAATGCTGGAGATTTTTCAAATTCATCAACTTTCTTGAAGAATCCTTTGAATAAGAATAATCCAATAAATCCAAGTAACATCATAGCTAAACAAGCAGTTAAGTTAGACATAATATCTGTTACTATTTCTGTTTCTTTATTAATTGTTACTTCTTTAGATTTATATTTAATTACTTCATTAATTTTAGCTCCATTATCTTTTAGTGTAGCATCTTCTGGAACTCTTAATGTACCTGTAATTTCAGTTCCTTCTTCAATTGTGATATTATCACAAGCTAAATTAACATCTCCATTAATTTTACCTTTAATAGCAACAGTATCACCTGCTACAAATACATTTCTAGAAATATCAGAATCAATTGTAATAATTGCTCCTGCTACATATAGATCACGAATTGTAGAATTACTAATAGTAATATCTTGTCCTGCGATAAATGCATCTTTTGTTACTATTTCATCTACTGCAATATCTTTTCCTGCAACAAAAGAATAATCATTTTCTCCTGCTATTTTTAATGTTTCTCCTGCAGCAAAGATAATACCTTTAATTTTAGATTTAATATCTACTTTTCTTCCTGCTGCAAATGTAGTTGAATCTAATTCTTCTTCTAATTTAACAATTTCTCCTGATTTAAATGCATCCATTGATTTAGCATTTACTGGTATTACTAGTGCCATTAATAATACTAGTAAGATTGCAATTTTCTTTTTCATTGTTTCACTCCTTCTGACTATGATTATAACACTAAAAAAAGGAATGTGAACATTCCTTTTATTATTTGTTTAATAACTACTTATTTTCAGTTGGTTGATATACAGTTCCAGCAAACCATACTTCTCCAGTATCTTTATCTCTAATTAGATATAGATATGGTTTATCGAATGATAAATCGATTTCTACTGTTGGTACTTCATATAAGTAATCATACATTGGACAAGCAGCAGCTCCTGCTCCACCTAATGCTGTTGCAGCTGCAGCTTTAATTCCTTCATTTGAGAATTCAATATTTGCTTTATGAACAGCTTCTTCAATATATTCTCCAGATGCACCATCTAGCATATTAGATAAGTCTGATTTATCACTATCAAATACATCTTTAATTCCTAATGATTGTAAATCTTTTAATAAATCTAATTCATAATCATAATTGAAGAATGGAATGAATCCAGTAATATGAGTTACTTTTCCTTCTTCGAAGTTTTGTAGTTTCATTTCTTTTAAGTTTTTAATAATATTATTTAGAGTCTTAGCATTAACTGTATTGATGTATTCTTTTAATGCTACTTTCTTTGGCATAACACCAACATATTGTAATGTTGATCCATCATAAGTCTTTAAGTCTTTTGCGAATACTTTTACATTTTCATCATCATGGAATAAGAAGTCTGTAGAATAGTCAACTTTCTTATAGTTAGCATCTAATTCTTTCATATATTTTTCCATGAATTCTTCTTTTGTAAGTCCACAATCTTCTCCACCTTCAGCAATATGTTTATCCCATCCATCACTGATTGTTTTACGAATGTTTTCTTCTCCTAGAGTTTTAACAATATCATAGTTATTGATACTTGCTGCTATTTCTGCTGATTTAGCATTGTAAGAATCATTGAATTTTAGGTCTGGATATTTATCACCCATGATTGTATCAACATAATCAGAATATTTTTCATGTTCATAATTAACATGGTATTGTAAACAACTTAATTTACTTCCTGATGCACATTGAATTAAGTTATTCCATTCCATATCAATAGCTAGTGCATTTACTAATACAAAGTCTAATTTTTGTACTTTTTCATCTGATAAAAGATCTTTAATCATATTAAATGTCTTATCACTTACCCAATTATTAATTGTACTAGCATTACTAAATGAGTCATAAACTACTTCAGCATTATATTTATCTTGTAGTCCGCTTACATAATTTGTACGTACTGCGTTTTTAAAACTATCTTTAATAAACATAGCGTTTGCTAAAGACATATTTGCACTATTTGTATATTTCTTTGATTTATAATCTCCTATAAGTGCAACGATTTGATCTTTAGTTTGTCCATTTGCTCCATCTGCTAACATTGCTAGAGCGTATTTAATTGATAATGGACTATAGATTTGATTCTTTTCATTATTTTCTAATTGCATGAATCTTATATCGAAATCTTGTAGATCATTTCCACTCATACGATAAGTTGATTTTACTGTCTTCTCTTTTGTTGTCATTTTTCCTTCTTCTGCTTCACCTAATCCAAGTTTATCTCTAAATAGGTATAAGCAGCAGCCTGCTACAGCTAGAACTAATAAAAGAATAATTAAAGCTACTGGACTTTTCTTTTTCTTCTTTGGTTCTTCAGGTTTAGATTCTTCAACTACAGGTGCAGATTCTTCAGGTTTGTTTTCTACAGGTTGAACATCTACTTGTATTTCTTCATGTGTTTCTTCACTTGGTGTTTCTTGTACTAAATCTTCTTGTTTTTCTTCCATTGTGATCCTCCTTCTATTATCTTATTCTCTTTCATTTTACTACTTTATATTTTTTTATACAACAAAAAAAGGAGATTTCTCTCCTTAGAATAATGTCAATTGATTTGATTCTGGTAAATCTTTTAAGATACCCATCTCTTGCATTTTTGTGATTAGTGTTTGAGATACTTTACCTCGTTTTTGTACATCTTCAATACTTATAAATGGTTGTTTTTCTCTTTCAGCAACTATTTGTTTAGCAACTGTATCTCCTAATCCTTCAATAGCATTAAATGGTGGATAAATCTCTGTATCGTTTTTACAAGTCCATACAGTAGCATCACTATGATATAAGTCTACTGGTAGGAACTTAATACCACGAGCTGTTGCTTCTAGAGCAACCTTTAGAGATTCAGCTTGTCCATTTTCTTTATTACTTGCTTCATATCCTTTTACTTGAATATCTTCAATTCTAGCTTTAATATCATCGTATCCTTTAATCATTGGAACTAAATCTACATCTGTTGCCTTTGATGAATACCATGAAGCATAGAAATATACTGGCATATGTACTTTGTACCATGCAATTCTAAATGCAGAAATTACGTATGCTGCTGCATGGGCTTTAGGGAACATGTATTTAATCTTTTGACATGAACCAATAAACCATTCAGGAATGTCTGCTTCTTGCATTGTTTTAACGTGTTCTTTCCATGTTTCTGGATCTTTTGAAGCCTTTCCTTTACGAACAAACTCCATAATCTTAAATGCTTTAATTGGTTTAACTCCATGATACATTAAGTAAACCATAATATCGTCACGACAGCCGATAGTTTCTTTAAATGGAACTATGTTATTGGCGATTAACTCTTGGGCATTACCTAACCATACATCAGTACCATGAGAAAGACCAGAGATTTTAATTAACTCGGCAAATGTCGTTGGTTTTGTATCTTCTACTAATTTAATAGTAAATGGAGTACCAAATTCTGGAATACCTAGAGTACCCGTATTACACATTATTTGTTCTGTTGTAACACCTAGAGCTTCTGTAGAAGTAAAGATACTCATGGTTGCTTTATCATCTAATGGTACTTTTAGAATATCAGTACCAGATTGATTTTGAATTAATCTTAATTGTGTTGGATCTGAGTGACCCAAGATATCAAGTTTTAATAAACATTGATCGATTGAGTGGTAATCAAAGTGTGTTGTCATCCACTCTGCTGTTGCATCTTCTGCTGGATATTGATATGGAGTAAAGTCTTCAACATCTTTATAGTCAGGTATAACAACGATACCTCCTGGATGTTGTCCTGTTGTTCTCTTAACTCCTGTACAACCGATTGCTAATCGCTCAATTTCAGCAGTACGCATATCATTTATTTCATGTTCTTCACAATATCCTTTAACAAATCCGAATGCTGTCTTATCTGCTACTGTACCAATTGTTCCGGCACGATAAACGTTATGTTCTCCGAACAATACTTTAGTATAGGCATGGGCACTTGCTTGATTTAAATCTGAGAAGTTTAAGTCGATATCAGGTACTTTATCAGCATTGAATCCTAAGAATGTTGCGAATGGCATGTCTTGTCCATCTTTTAACATTGGAATATGACAATTAGGACACTCTTTATCAGGTAGGTCAAATCCAGATGAATAAACCGCACCTAGAGGTTTTCCGTCTTCATCGTCAAATATACTTAACTTACACTTTTCGCATCTGTAATGGGCTGCTAAAGGGTTAACTTCAGTAATTCCCATCATAGTTGCAACGAATGAAGAACCAACTGATCCTCTGGAACCAACTAGGTAGCCTTCATCATTTGAGTGTTTAACTAATCTTTGTGAAATTAAGTAGATAGGATCGAATCCTCCACCAATAACTCCACCTAATGTTTTCTTAACTTTTTTAGCTAAGGCTTTATCATCTAATTCTTCTTCACTAGTTCTTTTAACATAATCAGTTACTAAACTCTTAACGTTATCAGAACCTTTAAGAATTTCATCATGTAGACGTTTATGTACTTCTACTTGGAATTCCTCATCAGATAGACCTTTATCTTGTAGTTCTTCACTTAGCATCTTGAAAACGATATCTCCATATAGTTCTGTTGCGATACGTTCTTCTATCATATATGGTAATGGATCTCCATACCAATCTCTTGCTTTTGTATATACTAGGTCTGTTACTACAACTGGACAGTCTAGATAGCTTTGACCATCATCAGACTTAACTCTTGGGGAGAATGGAATACCACCAGTATCAGGTATTACTTCATATATCTCTACCATATCAGCTATTTTATTTGGATTAGTGATAACTATTTCATAGGCTTTTTCTTCACCTAAGAATTTAAAGTCATCTAACATTTCATTTGTTGTTCTAAAGTGATTAGATGGAATTTCTTTTATTCCACTCTTAGCAAGTGGATGTCTTCCACCACCTGGAACTTTTTGATTAACTATTATTTCACGATAAATCTTATCATCACGCTTTAGGTGATGTACATCTCCTGTTGCGACAATAATCTTACCTGCTTCTTCCGTTACACGAATTACTTTTTCAATATTAGCTGCTAGTTCTACTTCTGTTGCAAAGTCTCCTGTTTGAATTAAGTGATTATAACATTCTAATGGTTGTACTTCTACATAATCATAGAAACGAATAATATTAGATAATTCATCATCACTCTTACTTTTAGCTTCTTGGAAAACTTCACTTTCGTAGCAGCCACTACCAATTAGTAATCCTTCTCTATTCTCTTCAATTACACTACGTAAGATTCGTGGTGTCTTATAAATATATTTTGTATTAGCTAAAGATATTAGTCTAAATAAGTTCTTTAAACCAGCTTTATTCTTAACTAAGATATTAATATGATTAGCACGTCCATATTTATGGATTTCTTCTTTATCTACTAACTTATCTAAATCTTTCATAATATCAATATTACGATTAGATAATTTCTTTAACATTTTATGGAATACTAAAGCAGTACCTTCAGCATCGTAATCTCCTCTATGGTGAGCAGATTCATCCCATGGTACTTCATATCTTTTTACTAACGCAGATAATGAGTGTCTTGCATACGTATTATCTAATGTTCTTGATAACTCTAAAGTATCAATTACTGGATTGGTAAATGTACCTAAATTATATTTTTTATAAGCCATTTCTAAGAAAGATACATCGAACTTAGCATTGTGAGCTACCATTGGACAATCTCCAAACCATTCAATAAATCTCTTAATGGCATTTTCTTCATTATCTTTTCCTTCTAACATAGCATCAGTAATATTAGTTACTTCTGTTATCTTAGCAGGAAGTGGTCTACCCGGATTAATTAACTCATCATATTTTTCGATAATTACTCCATCTTTTATTTTTACAGCACCAACTTCAATAATTGAATCAGCACCACCGGCATTGAATCCAGTAGTTTCAAAGTCGAATACTACAAAAGTTTGATCTAACATAACTTTATCATTAGGACGTAATACGATATTAACTGAATCATCAATCATTGTTAATTCGCATCCATATATCGCTTTAAAAGGCTCTTTTCCTTCTTCTAAGTTCTTATTATAGTCAGTTACATAATTGAATACATGTGGGAATGCTTGAGCTCCATTGTGGT